>JBFHCW010000058.1:0-11079 GCA_041585035.1 Litorivivens sp. | reverse complement strand
TGAAATCTATCGCGGCCCGCAATCCACCGCCTTTGGCCCCAACTCGCTGGCCGGTGCGGTGTTTGTTAAAACCCGCGACCCGTCGCCCGAGTGGAGCGCCGATTTGCTGCTCAAAGCCGGCAGCGACAACAGTCGCCAACATGCGCTGAGCGTGAGTGGCCCCTTGGGCGAGCGCGCTGGCCTGCGCCTGACTACTGATGATAATCGCAGCGACGGCAATATTGAAAACACCACCCTCAATCGCGACGACTGGCAGCGCAGAGAGCGCCGTATGCAGCGTGCCAAATTGCACTGGGATCCGGGCAGCGACGGCGGTTATTCCCTGCAATTAACCGCGCAACAGAGCCAATTGCGCGAGGGGCCGGAACTGTTGCCGCTGGCAACCGCCGAACAAGGCCAAGCCAGTGACAATGTCGACGGCTTCTTTGACGACGACAGCGATGTGCTGGGGCTGACGCAACGTTGGGAGCTGGGGGAGGGCCGCCAGTTGACGGCCTTGACCACCGCCAGCCGCACCGAACAGCAGCGTCGCGGCGACTACGATGTCGGCCCTGAAGACAACGGCATGTTCACCAACAGCGCCGACATTGAATACCTGTCGCAAGAGCTGCGCCTGAATATTCAACAGCGCTACGCCAATGCCGTGGTGGGCATTTATGCCTCGCGCGAAACCAACGACTCCGAATCCATTTCCAAAGATTTGGTCTACGATCTGGGCGGCGCGCGGGTGCAGGCCGACGCCGACATTACCACCGGCCGAAAGATGGACACCCTGGCACTGTTTGGCGAGTCCGACCTGTTTTTGACGGACAACTGGACGCTGACCTTGGGCGGGCGCTGGGAAGAGGATCGCGCCACCGACGAGGGCAGCTTCTACCTGCGGCGCGCCCAGGCGCTGGACCCCGCTACCGGCCAGCCCACCGTGGATGTTGCCCCGCTGCTGAAGGCGACGGTGCTGCCCGACAACGCCTACAGCGTCGACAGCCAACACCGCATCTTCCTGCCAAAATTAGGCGTCAGCTATAGCCTGAACGATGCCACCCGCCTGTTCGTGACCGCCAGCACCGGCTACCGCGCAGGCGGCGCTGAAATTACCAGCGAGGGTCAGCGCAACAGCTTCGACCCCGAGACCACCTACAACTATGATGTGGGGGCGAAATGGCAGGGGGATTGGGCCAGTATTAATGCCACGCTGTTTTATATCGACTGGCGCGACCAGCAAGTGCGCACTCGTCCCGATGCCAATACCGTGGTCACCCGCAATGCCGGACGCTCGACATTGCAGGGCGCCGAGCTGGAAGTGAAGGTGGAGGCGACACCGTCACTGGCGCTGTTTTTCGGCGCCGGCTATGTAGAGACCCGCTTTGTCGACTTCCGTGACCGCGACAACGACTATTCCGGCCAGGAATTTGCCTACGCCCCCCATTACAATCTCACCGCGGGCCTGCAATACCGCCATCACCGCGGCTGGTTTATCAATACCAGCGCCAGCTATACCGACGGTGCCTACGCCAGCCCGGACAACGACCGCAGTATGGCGCTGGACAGCTTCAGCTTGGTCAACGCCAAGTTGGGTTACGAGACGGCGCGCTTTGGCGTTTACGCCTACGGCCAAAACCTGCTGGATGAGTTTTACGTCAGCGATCATTTTCGCAACGACAGCTATGGCCTGGAAGGGGTGATTATTGGCCAGGCCCGGGAAATGGGCCTCGGTGTTGAGCTGCATTGGTAAGCGGTGGCCAAGGTGAATAAAAGCCTACACCGCTGGCTGGGTCTGGGCCTGGCCGTGTTTCTGTTAATTCAGGGCGTGACTGGCGGATTGCTGTTGTACGGTAATCGCCTGGACAGCGCCCTGCAGCCTGAGCTGAACCCCGCAGTGGCGCAGACAAACCGTGCAGGGTTTGATGCGGTGAGGGCGGCCGCCGAGGCGGCGGCGCCAGACAGTCAGGTGATATTTATCGACCGGCCCCGCCCCGGTCGCAGCAGTTACCGCGTGGTGCTGGACAGCGCGCTGGGCGAGCGGCTGTATTTTCATCCGGACACACTTGAGCTGCTAGTGCGCCGCTCGGTGTGGGCCGAACCGGTGGATATTATCGAGGCGGTGCACACCGGCGTGATCGGCGGCGAGGCGCTGGAAATCCTGCTGGGGCTGGTCGGGCTGCTGTGTTTGCCGCTGCTGATTACCGGTCTTATCCGCTGGTGGCCACGCCGCCGTTGGCGCAGCGCCTTGCGTATTCAATGGCGCAATCCCCGGGTATTTTTGTTCACCAGTCATCGCGCGATTGGCGCGGTACTAAGTCTGCTGCTGCTGTTTATTGTCGCCACCGGTGTGGCGCTGAGTTTCCACGAATGGAGTGAAAAATTGGCCAGCGGCCTCAGCGGCGAGCCGCCGCGTATGCACCGGCCGCAGCTAGGCGACGCCGCCAGCCCACTCAGTGTCGATCTCAGCCTGGATGCGCTGGTTAGCGCAGCACGCCAGCGCGCCGGTGGCGGCGAGCCGCAGTTTGTCATTTTGCCGCACAAGCCCGCACAGCCAGTGGTGTTTCGCTGGCGCTTTGCCAAGGAGTGGCATCCCAGCGGGCGCTCGGAATTGTATTTTCACCCGCGCAGTGGCGAGCTGATCGATGCCTATCTGATCGACGAGCGCAATAACACTCAGCGCGTCCTCGACAGCCTTTACCCCCTGCATATTGCCGCGCCGCTGGGCGCTGCCGGTAAAAGTGTCTGGCTGTTTGCCGCCCTTGGGCTGGTGTATTTTTGCCTGAGCGGCGTTGCCATTTGGTGGTACGGCTGGCAGCGCAAACGTACATCGGTCCGCCGTCGCGGCGTCCGGGACGAGCCCCGCGATGCCGCAGTGCTAAATGTTGAGCCATAGGGCGCCGCGCTAATACCGGTCAGCCTCATTTGCTTGGGTGATTCAACGCCGGCGGGGTTTGTTTACACTGTTGGCAAATCCCGTTTGAGTGAGCGCACGTATGACAGACAAGACCATCAAACCCTACACCGCCAAGCAGGAAAAGTTTGGTGCCTGGCTGATTAGTCGCATTGGCCGCTGGCAGGTAAAGGTGTACGAATGGACGGGCGGTCGCCTGTGGAATAAATTTCTTGGCGCGCCGGTGGCGATTTTAACTACAGTGGGGCGCAAGTCCGGGCTGGTGCGCAAGGTGCCCCTTCTGTATCTGATGCATGGTGACAGCGTGGTCATGACCGCCTCCAAGGGCGGCATGTCGAAACTGCCAGTGTGGTATCACAATGTGAAAGCCAGTCCGGAAGTGACTATTCAGGTGGGCAATCAGAAAAAACGCTATCGCATGCGCGAAGCCAATGAGCAGGAAGAAGTCCAGCTGTGGCCACAGTTGGAGAAAATGTACCCGGACTACCGGGAATACCGCCTGCGCACGGCCGACGTTCGCCGCATCCCGGTGTTGATTTTCGATCCGCTGAACTGAGTTTGGCGGCGCTTTCTCTAAACGCTTGCCCGGCCCTGCACAGGGCCGGGCGCGGTTTAGCGCGGCAGCAGCCGCACCGGCATGGTTTTAAAGGCGTGAATCGAATTGGAGCGGATGTAGCGGGGCGCTTCCAGCAACTCCAGTCCGCCGAAGTGTTTGAAAAACTCCTCAAAGAAGATGCGCGCTTCCATCCGCGCCAAATTGGCGCCCAGACACAAATGAATACCGTGGCCGAAGGCCATATGCGGATTGTCCTGGCGGTGGATATCGAAGGTCATCGGCTGCTCAAACACCGCTTCATCAAAATTGGCCGAGCTGTAGAGCATCACCACGCGATCCCCCGCTTTAATGTCGACGCCTGACAGACGGGTATCGCAGGTCGCGGTGCGGCGGAAATAGTGCAGTGGGCAGGTCCAGCGCAGCATTTCCTCTACAGCCCCCGGCAACTGTGCCGGATCGGCTTCCAGTTGGCGATAGAGCTCAGGGCGCTGCAGCAGCTCGTACATGCCCGAGCTGATCAAACCGCGGGTAGTCTCATTGCCGGCCACGGCAATTTGCACAAACAAGCTGGCAAATTCCGCTTCAGAAATCAGCTCGCCGTCGACCTGCTGATTGATCAACAGCGAGATCAGGTCGTCGCCGCCCTGATCCTTGCGCGCGCAGGCCAGCTCAAAGCCATAGGTGCCCATCTCGATGCTGGCTTGCATCACTTGCTCTTCAGTGCCGCCCAGATCCGGGTCGGAGGAGGAGGTTTGCATATCCGACCAGCGGCGGATCTGTGACCACATGTCCCGTGGAATATCCATCAACTGACAGATGACTGCGGTGGGCAAGTCGCCGGCCAAGTCATCGACAAAGTCGACACTGTCGCGCCCCTGCGCCGCCTGCATAATCTCTTGGGCTATCGCCCGGATCTGCGGCTCCAAGGCTTTTAAGCGGCTGGAAGTAAAACGGGTGATCACCGCGCGCCGGGGCTTGGCGTGGCGCGGCGGGTCCATGCCCAGCAATTGGTTGCGCACCATTTCCATTGTGCTGTCGGGCAGGTTGTCCACCAGCACAAAGCCTTGCTCGGCGGAGAAGGTCTGGAAGTCGCGGGACACCTTCATCACATCGGCGTGTTTGCTCAGTACCCAGTAGCCGCCGCCGTCGGGGTGAGGGTGCCAATACACCGGCGCGTTGTTGCGCAGCCACTGGAACTGCTCGTGGGGAATGCCCTTGAGATAACTGTCGGGGCTGTATACATCAATATTCATTGCTGGCTTCATCCCTTATTCCACCAGTACCTTGGGCCGTGGCAGGCCTTCGGCTTCACACATGGCGAGGTAAAAATCCAGCGTCATCTGGCCGTCGACCACCGAGGTGATATTGCCGTCGGCGTCCATATTGATGTTTGAACCGTACATCTGGAACCACACCCGGGTGTCGTCTTCGATGCACTGCAAGGTGTGAACCGAACCGGCCGGTTCGTAGAGAAAAGAGCCCGCGCGATTAACGTAGTCGTATTCCTTATATTTCCACGCGCCGGAGGTGGTGTAGCCCCAGACAGGCCCGGTGTGCTTGTGGGTTTCGACTTCATAGCCGGCCTTGAACACATTCTCGATAATCCACAACCCCTCGCCGCGCTTGACCTGCAGCACGCGCAACAGACTGCCGTCGCCAATATCGATAAAGGGCAGCTCATCGGCCCCGATGTGAATCGCCTCGGTAATAGACATCTTCTCTCCTCGTATTATTGTCATGGGATTATGTATTGGGATGACACTTTGCACCTCAGTCTACTATGACGAGGCGAGTGCACCTTTAACACCTCCATATGGAGGAGGGCGAAACAACAAGTATTGCAAGGGCTGGCCACTAAACTAGCCTATTTGGCGCAATGCTTGAATGACCGGGCAAGCTTGCCTTGCTTAGAAGATCACAGCGAATACAATGCAAGACTGAAACAAGGAACGTATACGATCTAGTTATGGAGTGAAAATACATGGATGTAAGTTGGGTTTTTCATCGAGTTTTATCCAGTGCCGTGACGCTGACACTGGCGCTATCGCCTTGTCTAAGTTATGCCGCCCCGCCTCAAGAACAGCTTGGTGTACTGGTGGAGTTTGCTTGGAATGTGGGTGATGTGCACCCCGATCAGAGTCGCTGGCAGACTAACTTTGCGCTGGGTTCGAGCAGTAATATCGTACGGTTGATGTATGAGACCGATTCTATAAACGCTAGCGTAGGTGCCTCGTTCGAAAATATGTACTTTGCTGGCTACTCTGGCGAGCGTTCGCTGCTGCCCTTGCAGTGGTCGACGGATTCAATGGGTAAGTCGCTGGGCATGCTCTACGGCGTGCCAGTCGTGACCAAGTTTTCACCGGTTTTCAATGCGTCCGGAAGCAATACTGGCTCAGGCCTTACCATCGTATCTAATGCGTGGGTATGGGTAGGAGCCGCCGTAGTCGGGCTCGCTGCTGCCGCTGGTGGCGGTGGCGGCGGTGACAGCAGTGGTGGCCCAGGCGGACAAGGTTGCGATGTCGTCGGAGGTAATATTGGGAGCGACCCTGACGTTGTTATCGTGAGTGAAGGCTGCGAAAACAACGGCACAACGCCCACTTCAGTGGACCCGCAAGAGCCCTAATAAAACACCTTAGGCAGATTATGGCTTGACCTATAAAGTGAAGCCATAATCTCGTTTACACCTCTGCAAATCAGTGACAGCCTAAATTAGCGTTTTCCGCCTCGTTTTGCCCTGATATTCCCAGGCTGTCCGGACGCCCTGGGAATCGTGTGGTCGCTCTTCCTTGTATTCCCGCATCCATTTTTAGCCTGCTAGACTGAAAGCGACCGATGCTAGGCGCAGTCAACGCCTCCTGTAGCCTGAGGAAACAATAATGAAAAACACCTTATTGACGCTGCTGCTGTGCGCGTCGCTATTTGCCTGTGATCGCCAGCCCATTGATAAAACTGCGGATGAGCAGGGCCACAGCGCGGCGACCAGCCACACCCAAAAAGCCAACCGTGCAGTTGCAGCGCAACTGCCACTGGCGGACAGCCGCGATCGCGACAATGCCGTGCGCGGCCTGATGGCAGCGGCCAACGACCTGGTGATTAAGGGAGAAAATGGACAGCCCATCTGGACATTGGCTGACTACGATTTTATCGACGGCCCGGCTCCGGATACGGTCAACCCGAGCCTGTGGCGCCAGGAGGGGCTTAATAACATCGGCGGCCTGTTTCAGGTCGCCGATGGCATCTACCAGCTGCGCGGCTTTGACCTGGCAAATCTGACCCTTATTGACGGCGACACGGGCTGGATTGTTGTCGACCCGCTGATGACCAAAGAAACCGCCGCCGCTGCAATGGCCTTTGCCCGCCAGCAATTGCCATCGCGGCCGGTGTCGGCAGTTATTTATACTCACAGCCATATCGATCACTTCGGCGGGGTGCTCGGCGTCGTTAACCCCGACGATGTGCGCAGCGGCAAGGTGCGGGTCTACGCACCCGAGGGTTTCTTTGCCGAAGCCACCAGCGAGAATATTATTGCCGGCACCACCATGTCGCGCCGGGCAACCTATATGTACGGCCAGAATCTGGCGGTCTCGGCGCGCGGGCATATCGGCGTCGGCCTTGGCAAGGCCCCGGCCTTTGGCGGCAGTTCCGGCGTGCTGGCGCCTACCGACATCATCGACAAAACACCGCAGCCAATGAGCATTGATGGCGTAGAGTTTGTGTTCCAGAATGTTCCCGAATCGGAAGCGCCCGCCGAACTGATGTTCTACCTGCCCAAGTACAAAGCCTTCTGCGGCGGTGAAGTGGTCTCTCAGGTCATGCATAACCTCTATACCCTCAGGGGCGCCAAGGTACGCGATGCGCTGAAATGGAGCGGCTATATCGACGAGGCTTTAAAGCTGTTCGCCGATGCGGAAATTTACTTTGGCAGCCATCACTGGCCGCTATGGGGCAACGCAGAAATTGTCGATTTTCTGAAAAAACAGCGCGATACCTACAAGTATATTCACGACCAAACCCTGCGTATGGCTGCCCAGGGCTTAACGCCGGGTGAAATCGCAGAGCAACTGACCATGCCTGAGAGCCTGCGCAGCACCTTTTCAAGTCGCGGCTATTACGGCACCGTCAAACACAATGCCCGCGCGGTGTATCAGGCCTATTTCGGTTGGTACGACGCCCACCCAGCCAACCTCGACCCACTGCCGCCAGAGCAGGCCGCGGTGCGCTATGTGAAGATGATGGGTGGCGCGGACGCTGTCCTAGAACAGGCGCAGGGCTATTTTGACGAGGGCGACTACCGCTGGGTTGCCGAAATACTGAAACACCTGGTGTTCGCCGACCCAAATAACGCGCAGGCAAAAGCCCTGCTGGCCAAAACCTTCGATCAGCTGGGTTACCAGGCGGAATCCGGGCCGTGGCGCGACGTCTACCTGTCGGCCGCCTATGAGTTGCGTCACGGCATTCCAGAAATTGGCTTCAGTGTTGCCTCCGCCACCGACATGCTCCGGCAAGTACCCATCGCGCGCTTTCTCGATTTGGTGGCCGCCAGCATCAACGGCGAGGAGGCCGACGGCAAACATTTACTGATCAACTTTGTGTTTCCCGATCGCAATGAATCCCATGTGCTGGAAGTTGAAAATGCGGTACTGCATCACCGTCAACAGCCGCCGGCAGAAAACGCCAACGCCACCTTAACCATTAGCCATTCGCTTTTTCTTAAATTGATGACCGGCAGCGTCAAGCTCAGCGATTTGATAGGTTCTGACGACATCAGTATTGACGGTAGCAAAATCGATTTGGCGCGATTTTTTGCCCTTATAGACAAGCCTAATGAGCGCTTCAATATCGTTTTGCCATAGCGCCAGCAGACTAACGCGGATTGCAAGGCGGGCCGGTCATAATCCAAACACCGTGAATTCGCCCCGGTGTTTGGCGTATTAGCAGGCGGCGGTATTGCCGCGGAAATCCGTGCCGGACGAAGATTACCACTGGTTGAACGCGGAGAAAAGAAAGCTTCGTGCGCCATAACTAAGCAGACATGCATAAGGCTTTCTACGCAATTTATTGTCAGTTGAAAGTAATGTGTAGTTATTGGCGATGCTTCAAGCCGTAGTACCCTACAGTCCTCAAAAAATTTCCTATTACAATCGTCGCATCCACCTACAGACAATGGCTGAGGGACACCGGCAATGCAGGGAGCGCAAATGTCAGATCAGAACATACCAGCAAAAAATCCTCTGTATCAGATTTTCATGCTGGCACTGAGCATCTATGTACTTGCCGCACTGGTACTGGAAGAGTTTTTCGTTACGGATTTGGAAGTCCGAGCGGTACTCCAGCACATCGATTTGTGGGTCTGCCTGTTTTTCCTTACTGATTTTTTTGTAAGCCTCTATCGGGCGCCCAGTAAACGCGAGTATATGAAGTGGGGATGGATAGATCTATTGTCGTCTATCCCTATGGTCGACCCGTTACGTTGGGGGCGGCTGGCTCGCATCGTACGGATCATCCGTGCACTGCGCACACTGCGAGAGCTTCGGGTTTTGGGGCATGCTATCCGACGTAGTCGGATGCAGAGTCTTACCGTAATTGTTGTTTTGTTTTCATTTGTAACGTACACCTTATGCGCCGGTCTCATTCTAGGTTTCGAGCGCGGTCACCCAGAGAGTATCTCAACTGCCAACGAGGCGTTATGGTGGGCGTTTCTCAATGTAATGAACGCTAAGGTCTCCATCTCAGCTGTTTATTCTACCGGTGGCGCAGTGACTACGGTTGTACTGAACAAGGTCGGTCTGCTGCTGTTTGCGTACTTCAACGCCATTATTGTAGCCTGGCTGTTGAACAAGCGTACTGAAGTGAGGCTAGGGAGGGCTCAATAATGGGGCTGCGTTTTCGCAAGAACATCCGGATTGCTCCCGGTATTCGAATGAACATCAGTCCCGGTGGTGTCAGTGCCAGCGTCGGACCGCGCGGTGCCTCCCTATCGGTGGGCCGCAACGGCATACATGGGAATGCTAGTCTGCCTGGAACGGGTTTGAGCTACCGAAAGAAACTGGCAGGGTCATCTCGACAGCGCGCGCACAAGGCTGAATTAACCGAATGCCCAGAGAGGATAACGCTGACTCTCGATGAAAAAGGTGCACTTAGCGCCGTTGGTCCGGATGGCTCCTCACTAAGCGGGGCGGGGCTACGCCAGTTGTGGGAAGAAAAAGGGGACGATATTAACGCGTGGCTCCACGACCGAATAACCGCGGTAAATGGCGAAGTGAGTCTGCTCGCCGATATTCATCTAGATATGCCAAATCCCAGAGAACTACCAAAATTTGAACCCGCGCTATTTGACACACCGAAGCCGACCCGGGCGTATTCGCCGGATATTCCTTTAGCACCCGATGAGCATAAACCGGTTCGCCGCTGGTGGCACCGCCTGACCCCGGGTGGTGTAGCGCGCCATGAAGCCGCCGTTAAGGAGGCAGTGGCTGAGTATGATCGGGCCATCGATCAGTGGAAAGAGGCGAAAACAAAGCTCGCTAAACAGCAGGCCAATGCACGGTCCGCCTATAACAAAGCGTTATCAGAATGGGAGAAGGAAAAGGTAGCCCATGAATACGATCAGGCCCTGATAGCAGGTCGTTTCGATACTGCTATCCGTGAAGATATAGAGTTTCAGGAGGTGTATCTAGCTCAACAGTTTGAAGCTATAGACTGGCCCCGAGAAACACTTATCTCATTTGAACTTAACAGCGGCGGTTGTCAGGTAGCAATAGACATCGATCTGCCTGAAATCGAAGACCTTCCGCAAAAGGTCGCGACGTTGTCGATTAACGGGAAGCGACTGCTGGTCAAAGACAAACCACAAAAAACACTCCGGCTCGAATATGCACGCCATATCCACGGCATTATCCTTCGCACCGCAGGGGTAGCGCTAGCGAGTTTGCCCACGTGCGACAGTGTCGTTATCTCAGGCTATTCACAGAGGCTTGATAATAAAACAGGCAAAGTGAATGATGATTATCTCATCAGCGTTATAGTTAAGCGATCGCTGTTCGAGACAATTGATTGTGCGCACTTGGAGCGGGTAGACCCGGTGGAAGCGTTAACTCTGTTCGAGCACGTAAGGAAAATGACATCTACCGGTATCTTTAAGCCCATTGCGCCCTTCGTGTAAGTTCCAGGGGACGCCCGATTAAAATTGAGCTGCGAAAGAAATCGGGAATGTTATTGCCAATATAAACCTCTCGAAATAACGTCCATAGGTAGGCTGATTACTCTGTTCAAGAGAGGTGTGGCACCTGTTTATGTCTGCGATGAAATCATCAGCGAGCTGAATTTGAATGCTGACTTAGTTAGATTCTCCAACACGATTGACGGATGCATGTCCTGATCAGCACCTCATACATGATTGCGCATAATGTATATTATGTTAAATAAGGTATTAAGGTAAGTTGGGGCCCAGCCCCCCTAAGGTCGCCCGCCTGCTTCCTGGGCAGTTGTTTGAAAATTGGAGCCAATAACGCCAGCCTCCTGTTGATTCACGAGTTATTGCGAGGTCAGTGTTTTCGATTTAAAACGGGCTGGGTAGCGCCGGGTTTTTATCGGCTGCTACGGGAGCAAACTCAAAGTTAAAAAAAGCCCC
>JBFHCW010000057.1:0-11092 GCA_041585035.1 Litorivivens sp. | reverse complement strand
GGCTCTTCCCAAAATGCCAGTTTGACCACCGGAACCATCCAGCGAAAGCCTGCGACTTCGAAAAAACCGATGGTTTTTTGCTTAAACATGATGTCTCCCTATACGTGCTGTCTTCCCGGTAGTTGGGGTGCCGCGCTCGGCTTCACCCCAACTGTCTCCCTGAGCGAGAGTGGGAAGATCACACTTCGTCCTTTCCTTTAAGGCCAATGTTGAATTTTTTGAGGTAATCGTTGGGCTTGGTACCGTCATAGGTGACGCCGTCGATAAACTCTTTTTGTGGCGGTTTAAAGCCGCTTTCCTTGGCAAATTCCGGGAAGTCGCTGGCTTTCATTACGCCGTCGGCGATCAGTTCTCCAGCGGCCGCACGATAGATATCCGGACGGTAAACTTTCTTGGCGGTCTCCATATACCAGCTGTCCGGTTTGTGGTCAGGGATCTGACCCCAGCGGCGCATCTGGGTCAGGTACCAGATTGCATCGGAGTAGTAAGGGTAGGTGGCGTTATAGCGGAAGAACACGTTGAAATCCGGTACCGGACGCTTGTCGCCTTTCTCATATTCGAAGGTGCCGGTCATGGAGTTCGCGATAACTTCCGCATCGGCGCCCACGTAATAAGGTTTGGAGAGAATCTTCACCGCTTCAGGCCGATTGGCGTTGCTGTCGGCATCGAGCCACTGGGCAGCGCGGATCATGGCCTTGACCACGGCGATGTGGGTTTGCGGGTATTTGTCTGCCCAGGTCTTGCTCACGCCAAAGACTTTTTCCGGATTGTCCTTCCAGATTTCGTAGTCGGTGATAACCGGTACACCGATGCCTTTGAATACGGCTTGCTGGTTCCAGGGCTCGCCCACGCAATAACCGTAGATGGTGCCTGCCTCCATGGTGGAAGGCATTTGCGGTGGCGGGGTGACGGACAGTTGAGCATCAGCGTCGATCATGCCGCTGGTGTCACCCTTTTTCGGTGCGTAGTAGCCGGGATGAATGCCACCGGCCGCCAGCCAGTAGCGCAGCTCGTAGTTGTGCGTCGATACCGGGAAAACCATCCCCATTTTGAAAGGCTTACCTTCAGCTTTGTACTTATCAACCACGGGCTTGAGGTAATCGGCTTTGATCGGATGCACCGGCTTGCCGTCTGCCTGCTTGGGAATATGCGGCTTCATCTGTTCCCAGATATCGTTGGAAACCGTAATACCGTTGCCGTTCAGGTCCATGCTGAAAGCTGTAATGATGTGGGCCTGGGTGCCGAAACCGATGGTCGCTCCCAGCGGTTGCCCGGCGAGCATGTGTGCGCCATCGAGCTCGCCATCAATGACACGATCCAGTAGCACTTTCCAGTTGGCCTGTGCTTCCAGTGTGACGTAAAGCCCTTCGTCCTCGAAAAATCCTTTTTCGTAAGCGATGGCCAATGGCGCCATATCGGTGAGTTTGATAAACCCGAACTTGAGTTCTTCTTTCTCGGGCTCAGCAGCCTGCGTAAACGTGGCGGTACCGAGCAACACAGATGCTGCGATCGATGTGAACCACTGTTTGTACCTGAACGACATAACAATCTCCTTGGTGCTGATGAGGGGCCTTCGGCTGCAGTCCTGTTGCCCGGATAAAATGCCAGCTGGTTTTGCTATGTCCTACAGCAACGACTGTGCCAAGCCGTATTACCGTATAAAAAACAGTGAGATAAGGTATGTATGCGCCATTTTGGCAAGAGAGGATTTTGCATCCGTGCGCAAGCTTGGTGCCAAAAGTGCACTGTGGGTACTATTCCGAACCAGAAAATATGCACTCAATTGGCGCGTCAATGACGAGGGATCTTGAGTTGGTATAGTTGATACCGCACACTAGCTCCCCAACGAAAAAACGGTTTTGCAGTCGCTGCCCGACTGCTTTTCACAATAGAGAGACCATGGGGTTAACGGAATCCGAATGGCAGGCAGTTTGGCTGACACTAAAACTTGCCTTCAGCGCGACCTTTCTACTGATACTGTTTGCAACACCACTGGCCTACTGGCTGGCGCGGACGCGTTCCTGGTTGAAAGGCCCGGTGTCTGCTGTTGTGGCGCTGCCACTGGTGTTACCCCCGACCGTACTGGGGTTTTATCTGCTTGTTGCCATGGGCCCCTCGGGCTTTATCGGAAAGCTGACCCAAAGCTTGGGCATGGACTCACTCGCGTTCAGTTTTCAGGGCCTGGTTGTCGGCTCGATGATCTATTCATTACCGTTTGTTGTGCAACCGATTCACAACGCCATTGAGGCGGTGGGTCAACGACCATTGGAGGTGGCGGCAACGCTGGGAGCCGGCCCCGTCGATCGCTTTTTTACCGTATTGCTGCCACAGGCCCGGGCCGGTTTTGTCACGGCGGCCGTGCTGGGCTTTGCCCATACCCTGGGTGAGTTTGGGGTGGTGTTGATGATTGGCGGGAATATTCCCGAAGAAACCCGTGTTTTGTCAGTACTTATTTACGATCACGTGGAAGCGCTGGACTATGCGGGCGCGCACCGACTTTCTGCGTGGCTGCTGTTGTTTTCATTTTCGGTGCTGCTTGCATTGTATGCGGTGCAACACCGAATGGCACCGCAAGCTAGACCGGATTTTAAATTGTGACCGCCTCGACAGGACTGCACGCCCGCTTTGACATGGCCTATGACAGCCGCTTCTCTTTAAAGGTTGATCTTGAATTGCCCGATCGTGGTATCTCTGCGATTTACGGCGCGTCCGGTTCCGGGAAAACCTCTTTGTTGCGTTGCATCGCCGGTTTGCAGCGCGCTGACCGTGGCTTTCTGAAATTGAATGACAAGGTTTGGCAAGATGACCGGCTGTTTGTTCCTACACATCAGCGCTCATTGGCTTATGTCTTTCAAGAGGCAAGTCTCTTTTCGCACTTGAATGTTGAAGGCAACCTGAACTTTGCCTGGCGGCGCAGTCGCGACAAAAACAGCGGCTATTTTGAACAGGTAGTAAGCCTGATGGGAATCGGGCCATTATTATCGAGGTCGACAGGTTCCTTGTCCGGTGGCGAAAGGCAGCGCGTAGCGATCGCCCGCGCCTTGTTAGTGCGCCCCCAATTGCTGCTGCTGGATGAGCCGTTGGCGGCCCTTGATGCCGGGCGCCGCGAAGAAATACTGCCCTACCTTGAACGATTGCACGAAGAGTTTAGTGCACCGGTACTGTATGTCAGTCACTCGCTTGATGAAATTGCCCAGCTTGCCGATCAGCTGGTAGTGATGGAGGCTGGGCGGGTGGTCGCAAACGATACCCTGGGAGCGGTACTGACGCGCACGGATATTGCGCTTTCGCAACACGATGATGCCGGTGTGGTGCTGGAGGCGCGTGTGGTTGAGCGCGACGAGCACTGGCATCTGATTCGTGTTGAATTTTCCGGTGGCAGCCTGTGGATTCGCGATAACGGCGATCAATTGGGAAAAAACCTGCGGATCCGGGTGCTGGCACGGGATGTGAGTCTTGCCCTCGAGGAGCCCGGCGCATCCAGTATCGTGAATCGATTGCCGGCTCGGGTCGAGCTGATCAGTGAAACGGCCGATACGGCAATGGCGCTGGTGACGCTGGTTTTGGGTGACACCCGGATTCTGGCAAGGCTTACCCGCCGCTCGGTCCATCTGCTGGAGCTACAGCCGGGAAAGGCCGTTTGGGCGCAACTGAAATCGGTGGCCGTGCTTCGATAGGAGGGTAAGCCCCTCACCCCAATGCGTGCTGGGGGAGGGGCTTTGGTTTAGCTTGTCGGCTGCGCGGCCGTCGCTTCGGGCGCAGCGGCTGCAGCTTCAGGAGCTGTTGCCTTTTTGGTTTTGCGCTTGCGGCGCTGGGTGCTAAGGGCAGATTTCAATGCAGCTTTTTCGCGGCGGGCCAGTTCGCGGTCGGCCTTTTTGCGCAGTGCAGCAATTTGCTTGTCGGCTTTTGCCTGAATGCGGGCGATTGCCTTGGCAGTGCTGCTTTCCAGTTTCGCTTGAGCGTTGGCCGCAACTTTAGATGCGGTATTTGCCTTCGCGAGTTTGGTTTTGGCCTTCTTCAATTCAGCGCGTTTGGCAACAACCGCTTTTTTACTGGCTCGGACTTCGTCACGGGCGGCAGCAGCGGCAGTGCGGGCCTTTTCTACCGCAGCCTTTTTGGCTGCAGTCGGTTTCTCTTTGGCGGCATCGCGCTTGGCCACTAATGTGTTCGCGGCTTTTACCTGCTTGGCTTCGCTTTTGCTGACGCTTGCGAGCAGTTTGTTCAGCTGCGCTTCAACCGATGCAACCTCTTTTTCAAGGCTGGTCACCAGCTTTACGATGTCGGATGTTTTAGCGGCTGAAGCTTTACTGGCAACAGCGCGTTTCGTTGTTTTAGCGGGAGATTTTTTTGCGGTAACTTTTCTGGCAGGAGCTTTCTTACTAATAACTTTTTTGGAGGTGATTTTTTTGGCAGGAGCTTTTTTAGGGCGCGGCATCTAACACATTCCTCGTTGCATAAAAACTGCGCGCATTAAACAGGAATTAAAAAAAAATTAAAAGATGTGTTGCAGAAACTCGATGGAAATTGTTGGGAATTTTCCAGCGCGGAAGCGATAAAGGTTGTTGAAGCGTTTAGTTATTGCCGCGCTTATAAACTGAGGCGGCGAAACCGAACATCTTCCTGTGCCTGATTCCAGAGTTGGTCAAATTGCAGTGTATAGTTTTGAGCCAGAGGTCGATTGTTGAAATCCGCCCAGTGCTTTCCTGGCGTGTGACGCGGCGACACAATCAGCCCGCTCTGATCGGCGACCAGAAATTCTTCATCGACTTTACCGGCATGATCTTCCGCCAGTACCCGCAATTGAATGGCAGAGTGCAGGCGGCGCTGAAGTTCCACCAAACGGTGACCGGTCGATGCGAGCAGATCTGGGCGCAGCACCAGCATTCGCACTTCAGTGGATTTATGCCGGCGCGCCAGCTCTGAAAGGGCGTTGCGAACGGTTTCGTTGTCATAGACCGCAGGGTTCAGGCATTCGCTGAAAATGCGAATCTGATGACGGCACTGGCTCAACATGGACGCTGTGGTTTCGGTGAGGGAATCGACAGCTTGCCGGCCACTGTCCTTGCCAAGTATGGCATGTCGTCGCAGGACAAAGCGCATCGACTGATGGGGGATGCCGGCGTCCATAAACTGTGGGCCATAGGCGACGAAACCGAACTTTTCATAAAAGCCAATGGCCTGTTCCTGGCTGTGCAGCCAGACTTCACGCATGTTCAGTTTTTTAGCGCAGTGCAGTGCATGGGCGAGGAGATCTTCGCCAATACCTTGGGACCGGTAGGGTTTGAGTACCGCCATGCGCCCGATGTGGCCATCGGTCAGCATGCGTACGGTGCCGACCGGCTGGTCTTCGTCCAGAGCTAGCCAGTGATAGGCGCGATCATCTTCGCCATCCCACTCCAGATCTTCGGGCACCAACTGTTCTTCGACAAAAACCTTATGCCGGACGGCGCGCAGTTGATCGCGGTGGGTTTTCCAGTCTGCGTCTATTATGTTCATAGGCCCATAATGACATTGTCAGCAAAAAAATCTAATCAGGGTCTGATAATACCGTACCCGTCGACAGAAGAAAGCTGGCCGCCTCCGGACTGGCCTTCAGCAGCGCCGTCCAGACGTGAGCCTGAATCACTTTGCCGGGCGGGCACTCGCAGATTTCAGCGAGCAGGGGGGCTGCTTCGGGTTTTATTGCCAGGCTCATGCCGTTACTGAACAGCAGATTTCTAGGCTCGCCACAATAGAGCGTCATACGTGAATCCAGTGCCCGGGCAACGGCAGCGGCGGGTACTTCGCGGGGACCGGATTGTGGCAGGTAATCGCCGGCGGGTTCGGTAATCAGCTCACCAAAGCTTTGCAGCAGGGCTTCTTCATCGCTCAGCGGGCTTTTGAGCAGCGATTGCAGTTGCCGGATGTGGGCGCCCGTTAGCTGCTGTCCAGCGTCCAGGGTTGTCTGAATATCGCGATATCGCTGATCTTCGCTCAGCTTGCTGCTCAGGGTGTCGAACCAGCGTTCCAGAATCTGGGCGAGGGAAGGTGCGCGAAACCCTATAGACAGCGTGATGCACTCGTTGTCCAGCGCAGAGCCCCAGTGGGCGACGCCCGGCGGAATGTAGAGGATATCGCCGGGCTCGAGTATGTGGCGCTCCTGCTCCTGAAAATCGTGCAGCAGGCGCAATGGCTGGTTTTCAAGGAGATTGTCAGATTCGCGGCAGTGTTGACCAATGCGCCACTCGCGTCTTCCGCTGCCTTGTACAAGGAACACGTCATAGCGATCAAAATGGGGGCCGACACCGCCACCGGTGACCGCGTAGCTGACCATGACATCTTCTATGCGCCACTGCGGGAGAAAATCAAATTCTCCGATGAGCCCGGCGATTTCTTCAACCCAGTGGTCAACGCGTTGCACCAGCAAGGTCCAGTGGCTGGCGGGAAGGTCTGAAAAATCCTCTTCGTCGAAGGGGCCGTTGCGCAACTGCCAGACCTTGTCTTGGCCGACAACGAGGCGTGCTTCGGCATCTTCTTCGCAGGCAATTCCAGCCAGATCGTTGCCGTCAATGGGGCAGCGATAGCCGGGTAGGCCCTGCTGAATCAGCAGGGGCTTCTGTTGCCAGTAGTTGCGCAGAAAGGCTGCGGCGTCGAACCCGGCCAGGGCCATTAAATGGCACGCGCCTGGGCAGCTGCGTTGCCGATATAACTGGCCGGGGTCAGGGCCTGCAGTTCGGCTTTGGCCTGCTCCGGAATATCCAGTGTGGCGACAAAGGCCTGAATCGCGTCCTGATCAATCGTGTGGCCGCGGGTCAGGGCTTTCAGCTTTTCGTAGGCTTGCTCTACGCTGTAACGTCGCATCACGGTTTGAATCGGTTCGGCCAGGACTTCCCAGGCTGCATCCAGGTCTTCGCTAATACGCGCTGTGTTGATTTGCAGTTTGCCGATGCCTTTCAGGCTCGCTTCATAGGCGATCAGGCTGTAAGCCATACCCACACCCATATTGCGCAGCACAGTCGAGTCGGTCAGGTCGCGCTGCCAGCGGGACACCGGCAGCTTGCTCGACAGGTGACCCAGAATCGCATTGGCAATGCCGAGATTGCCTTCCGAGTTCTCAAAGTCGATGGGGTTAACCTTGTGCGGCATGGTCGAAGAACCCACTTCGCCTTCTACGGTTCGCTGCTTGAAGTAACCGAGTGAGATGTAGCCCCAGATATCCCGATCGAAGTCGATCAGAATGGTGTTGAAACGGGCAATTGCATCGAACAATTCGGCAATATAGTCGTGGGGTTCAATCTGGGTGGTGTAGGGGTTCCAGGTCAGGCCGAGCGACTCTACAAAGTTTTGGGCGTTGGCCGCCCAATCCAGATCGGGGTAGGCCGAGATATGGGCGTTATAGTTACCCACGGCGCCGTTGATTTTACCCAGGAGTTCAACCTGTTTGATGGTATCGAGCTGACGGCGCAGTCGGGCCACCACATTGGCAATTTCCTTGCCCATGGTAGTCGGGCTGGCCGATTGACCGTGCGTGCGCGACAACATCGGCACCTCGGCCAGTTCATGAGCCAGTTTTACCAAGGCATCGATAATGGTTTGCGCCTTGGCAACCAGATAATCGCGTCCGGCTTTCAGCATCAAGGCGTGGGACAGGTTGTTGATATCTTCCGAGGTGCAGGCAAAGTGCACAAACTCGCTGCCGGCGGCCAGTTCGGCGTTGTCGGCAATGGTTTCCTTGATCAGGTACTCGACGGCTTTGACATCGTGGTTGGTCGTTCGCTCAATGGCTTTGACCCGCAGCGCATGGTCTTCGTTAAAGCCGCTCACGAGGGTTTCCAGCAGAGCGTTGGCTTCGCCGGACAGTGGCTTCAATTCCGGAATGCCTGGATGGTTGGCGAGCTGTTGCAGCCAGCGGACTTCCACTTCAACCCGGTATTTGATCAGGCCGTATTCACTGAAAATCGGACGCAGGTCAGCAGTTTTGCTGCCGTAGCGGCCGTCGATGGGAGAAATGGCGGAGAGTGCCGTCAAGTCCATGAAGGTTTCCTTGCAGTGCGGGGATTTTGAAAGGCCGCAATTCTACCGCAGAGCGCGGCCCGCGTCAGTGGGGAATGTTCTGCTGCAGAATCTCGCGCAGCGTGGTGAGAATCTGGTTTTTCCTAAACAGGAAGTGTCGGCGTCTTCCGCCGAGCTGTTTCCACAGGTAGACGCCGCGAATACCCGCCAGTAGCAGGGCGCGGATGCGGTCTGCGTTGTGGGGATTTTGCAGCTGCTGGGCGCTGCCATTGACCTTAAGGCGAAACTTGAAGTTGCTGATTGTGTCTTTATAAATTGCCGCAACAGGTGGCGACATCTCATTGATATTTTTGCCATTAAGTTGCATGCCCTTTTCCACGTGGGCCAGTCGGGAGCGGACAATGGCGGCGGCATCCGGCTGCTTTTCGAGTTGGCGCTGCAGGTGGGTAATGCCAATGATATAGCGCACCATTTCCCGGTCGCTTGCACTGCGGGTGCCGCTGAGCAGGTCGTGCAGCTTGCGCAGGCCCAGCTCCAGGTTCTCTATGCCGCCGTAGGCCTCGGTGGGGGATTGCGTCGAGAAGGCGAACAGGCTGTGCAGGCAGGCTTCAAAGGCCGCCGGCTCCGCATTGCCGGTTCGGGCGATAGAATCCACCAGCGCAACGCTTTGGCAAACACCGGCCAGCGCCAGGACCTGTTCGCGTAAATTCTGCTCGCTCATGCTTGGGCGGCTCCAGCAGCGCTGTGGTTGAAGGCTTCCTCAATGACCGTGCCGCCAAGACAGACTTCGTCTTGATAGAACACCACAGACTGTCCCGGTGTAATGGCGCGCTGGGGTTCATCAAATATCACTGTCAGCCCCGTATTATCCCAATGGACGGTGCAGCATTGATCCGGCTGACGATAGCGGGTTTTAGCGGCGCAGCGCAGGGGAAACTGCGGGATATCGGCAATCCAGTGCGGCGTGGCCGTGCACAGGGCGGTTTTAAACAGGGCCGGGTGGTTGCTCCCCTGGGTGACAAGCAGCACATTGCGCTCCAGATCCTTGTCGACCACGTACCAGGGTGCGTCGTCGGTACCCGCGACGCCGCCGATGCCGAGCCCCTGACGCTGGCCGATGGTGTGATACATCAATCCGCTGTGGGAGCCGATGACACGTCCGTCCAGGTCTTCAATATCGCCGGGCTGGGCGGGCAGGTAGGTCTGCAGAAAATCCTTGAAGCGGCGTTCACCGATAAAACAGATGCCAGTGCTGTCTTTTTTATTGTGGGTGACCAAGCCATGCTTTTCGGCGATGGCGCGCACTTCGGCTTTTTCGAGTTCGCCGACCGGAAATAAGGTCTTGGCGAATTCCCGGCTGCTGACCGCATGCAGAAAATAGCTTTGATCCTTGTTGTTATCGAGCCCCTTGAGCAGGCGGCCCTCGCCATCGCGGCGCGCGTAGTGGCCGGTGGCAATGAGGTCGGCCCCCAGCATCAGGGCATAGTCGAGAAAGGCTTTAAACTTGATTTCGCGATTGCAGAGGATATCCGGATTCGGGGTGCGGCCCGCTTTGTATTCGTCCAGAAAATGCTCGAACACATTATCCCAGTACTCGGCCGCAAAATTGGCGCCGTGCAATTTGATGCCAATCTTGTCGCAGACCGCCTGGGCGTCGGCGTAGTCGTCCTTGGCCGTGCAGTATTCGGTGCCGTCGTCTTCGTCCCAGTTCTTCATGAACAGGCCTTCAACCTGGTAGCCCTGCTCAAGCAAAAGCAGCGCGGTCACTGAAGAGTCGACCCCGCCGGACATGCCGACAATCACTTTTTCTTTCTGCGCGCCCGTCATCCGTAAATCAGCTCCAGCGGATAGCGATGTCCTTGAAGGTACTGGTCGATAGTGGCGAGTACCAGATGACTGCGCAAGTCAGCTTCCCGTGCCTGCAATTCCTCGCGGCTCAGCCACAGTGGCTGAATGATCCCGTCGTCGAGCCGGGCGTCAGGCCGCTGCTGCTCGGCGGTACCGAAGAAGCTGGTCCGGTAATAGGTGACACCGTTGGCGGCCTTATAAAGCGTGGTGCCGACCACACCGTCGATGCGGCAATCGTAGCCGGTTTCCTCGAGCACTTCGCGTCGGGCAGCTTCCGTCAGGCTTTCTTCCGGCTCCAGATGCCCGGCGGGCTGATTGATGACCCGCTTGCCGTCGGCGAATTCCTCAACCACCAGAAAGCGGCCGTTTTGCTCGATCACGGTGGCTACGGTTACGTGGGCGTGCCACGGTCGGTCATCGGTCATGGAGAATTCTGCGCAAACCTATAAAAATAGAGGCGCGATTATACGCGTTTACGACGGGGGGATGTAGGTCGACGCCGCGGACTTTGCGCTGCGTGCACTTGTTCCTGGCGAAACTCGCCGGGTTGCAGCTGGTCGAGCCGCCAGTTGCCTACAGTGGTGCGCACCAGGCGCAGGGTAGGGTGGCCCACCGCGGCCGTCATGCGCCGCACCTGACGATTACGGCCCTCGGTGATTTCGATCTCCAGCCAGGTCGTCGGGATAGCCGCGCGTTCGCGAATCGGCGGGTTTCTGGGCCAAAATTTGGGTGGGCTGATACGTTTGGCGCGGCAGGGTTTGGTTGGCCCGTCATTCAGGGTGACGCCCCTTCGAAGGCGCTCAAGGGCCTCATTTCCGACATCGCCTTCAACCTGAACTTGATAGGTTTTTGGTAATTTGTGCTTGGGATGGCTAATCTGTGCCTGTAACCTGCCATCGTCTGTCAGAATGAGCAGGCCCTCGGAGTCGTAGTCGAGCCGGCCCGCCGCATAGACATCAGGTACGTGGATGTAATCTGCCAGTGTCCGGCGCTCATCGTTGGCGCGAAACTGGCAGAGAACCTGAAACGGCTTGTTGAATAGTATTAGCGTACTCATGGCGTGGCTCAGGGTTGCTCATTAATTAGACAGGAAATAGTCACTATAAATTGGTATGATACGTCGCCTTTTGCCTACCGGCATACCAAAGGCCTCACTGAAAAACAGATAATCCATGGAGTCAAGAATGGGATACCAACACATCAAGGTGCCTGCAGAGGGTGAGAAAATTTCCGTGAATGCGGATCTTTCCCT
>JBFHCW010000056.1:0-11368 GCA_041585035.1 Litorivivens sp. | reverse complement strand
TTCCCCTTCCATTTCAAACTGGTCTTCTTTCGCCATTCGGCGCTACCTCTGAATTACTTGAACAATGGGTTTGCCGCCTGTTCGAAAGAATGAATAGACTCGAACACGCGATTTTGGCTGCGCGCATTTTGCCCTAAATCGGCGCCCGGCGCAAAGGCGAGAGATTGGCGGGTTTGCCTAGCGAAGCGTCAGCCAGCGCTGATCGATCAGCAGCTGCAGCGGGCGATACTGGATTTTGTAGTTCATTTTGGCGCAGTTCCTGATCCAGTATCCCAGATAGACGTGGTTCAGGTTTTCCGCTCTGGCGTATTCCACTTGCCAGAGGATGGCAAATTTACCTAAACCGCGCGCCTCGCGGGCCGGATCATAAAAGGTGTAAACCGCTGACAGGCCATCGTCGAGCAGATCAAATACGGCAACGGCAATCAGCGTATCCCCCTCATAAAAGCGCGCAAAGCGGGTGATACCCCATTCCGCGCTTAGAAAGCTCTGAAACTGGTCGACACTGGGGGGGAACATGTCGCCGTCGCGGTGGCGTTCAGTGATGTAGCGCTCATAAAGCGGATAATCCAGCTCGATGTTCGGCCGACTATCGACGCTGACGCGCAGGTCCTGGTTGTGTTTCAGGTTCCGACGCTGTGAGCGGTTCGGTTTAAACTGGGCAACGGGAATCCGGCTGAGAATACACTGGCTGCACTGACTGCAGTGTGGACGGTACAGGTGTTCGCCACTGCGTCGAAAGCCGTTGCGGGATAACTGTGAATACAGCGCCTGATCGACGTCGGCTTCCGGGTCGACAAAGATCGTCACCGCCTCAAGACCTTCCAGATAGCTGCAGGCGTGAGGATGGGTTTGGTAAAGCTTCAGATCTTCCAGACTGGCCATGTCAGTAGCTTGCCATAGTTCAGCGCGCTTCTGCCAGCCTCCAGTTTTGCTGGTTGCCATCAGCGAGGTTCGCGAGTCTGGCCGCGAATTCAGCACGCGAAATATCGATCGCACCCATCCGGTAGAGGTGGGGGTTCCCAACCTGGCAGTCGATCAATTCGACCTCAAGTTGACGCAGTTTTTCACCCAGCGAAACCAGGGCGATTTTGGAGGTATTGCTTTCACGGCTGAACATCGACTCGCCAAAAAACACCTTGCCCATCCCGATACCGTAAAGGCCGCCGACGAGTTCCTGGCCTCGCCAGACTTCTACCGAATGCGCCCACCCCAATTCGAACATGCGGATGTAGGCGTTCATCATATCGGTGGTAATCCAGGTCCCCGTGCGGTTTTGATCCAGCGTTGCGCAGGCGTTGATGACCCGGCGAAAAGCGCTGTCAAAGCTGACTCGAAATTCGTCGCGACGCAGTACTTTTGCCAGAGAGCGCGAGACGTGAATCTGATCGGGGATCAGCACGGCCCGGGGGTCCGGCGACCACCACAACAGCGGTTGCGGATCTTCATACCAGGGAAAAATGCCGTGGCGATAGGCGTTAACGAGGCGCTCCGGACGGAGGTCGCCCCCTACCGCGAGCAAGCCATTGGGTTCGGTCAGGGCCGCGGCAAGGGGAGGGAAGTCGAGGCTCTCCGGATCCAGCCAGTCGATCGTGGCCATCGGTTTGCCTCGCAGGGATTACAGGTTGTCCAGGTATTTTTCAGCGTCCAGTGCGGCCATGCAGCCGAAACCGGCCGAGGTAACTGCCTGGCGGTAAACGTGGTCAGCGACGTCACCGGCCGCGAAAATGCCGGGCACGCTGGTCTGGGTGGCATTGCCTTCGGTGCCGGAATTGATGATCAGGTAGCCGTCTTTCATTTCCAGTTGGCCGGCAAAGATATCGGTGTTGGGTTTATGGCCGATGGCAATAAAGACACCCGCCAGATCAATATCCTTAGTCTCGCCACTGTCAGTGCTCTTGATACGCATACCGGTCACACCGCTGTCATCGCCCAGCACCTCGTCGAGGGTATGATTCCACTCAATGCGGATATTGCCGTTCTTTTCACGGTCGAACAGTTTGTCCTGCAGTATCTTTTCGGCACGCAGGGCATCGCGGCGATGCACTAGGGTCACCTCGGAGGCAATGTTCGACAGGTACAGGGCTTCTTCAACGGCCGTATTGCCGCCGCCAATGACAGCGACTTTTTTGCCACGGTAGAAAAATCCGTCACACGTTGCACAGGCGCTGACACCTTTGCCCATAAATGCCTGCTCAGACGGCAGGCCGAGGTACTGAGCGGAGGCGCCGGTCGCGATAATCAGGGCATCGCAGCTGTATTCGCTGTTGCCCTTGAGGCGCAGCGGGCGCTGGGAGAAGTCAACAGACTCGATATGATCAAAGATGATCTCTGTCTCAAAGCGCTCTGCGTGTTTCTGCATGCGCTGCATCAGCTCCGGGCCCTGAACACCGTCATTGTCGCCAGGCCAGTTATCCACATCGGTAGTGGTGGTTAGCTGCCCACCTTGCTCCAGACCGGTGATCACCACCGGCGACAGGTTGGCGCGAGCTGCGTAGACCGCGGCGGTGTAACCGGCGGGGCCCGAGCCGAGAATGATCAGTTGGTGGTGCTTAACATCTGACATTGTGAAGGTGTCCTGAAATTCAGTGGGTGAAAATTTGAGCTGATGGGCCGCACATAATAGGGGAAAAGGCGGTAACCGGCAAAAGCTATTCCATGGCGCAAAAACGCCTTATGAATGATAAGATGGGGGCACTTTTTGAAATTAAAAGAACGGGTTGAGAAACATTTGAATAAAGCAGCTCAACGTAGAGACGGTGAGGCCCGCGAGAAACTCTCGCTGCGGCTTAGAGAGGGCGCCCTGATCGCCTTTGGGGCAATTTTTCTGTTCCTTTTCCTCGCTCTAAGCACCTACAGCGCCAGCGACCCGGGCTGGTCGCGAACCGGCAGTGGCGGCCCCATCAATAATGCGGTGGGCCCTGTCGGCGCCTGGTTTGCGGATGTATTTTACGCCCTGTTCGGTTATATGGCCTATCTCTTCCCCATGATGCTGGGTTTTCAGGCGGTGCGCATTTTCCGCGCGCGCGGCAGCGCCCAGCCCATCGACCCGGTGGTACTCAGCCTGAGGTTTGTGGGTTTTATTCTGGTGATGATGGCCAGTACCGCGCTGGCTTCAATCAGTGTGCTGCAAACCGAGATCCCTTTCGGGGCCGGCGGCATTTTGGGAGACGCAGTGGGCAGTGCCTCGGTCGATGCGTTCAGCGTGATCGGCGCACGGCTTGTGCTGTTCGCCATCCTGCTATTTGGCCTGACGATCTTTACTGATTTGTCCTGGCTCGCGCTGATGGATAAAACCGGGGCGCTGACCTTGCGGGGCTGGGATCTGATTCGCGACAGAATCGAACAGCTTCGCCACTGGGCGAAAGAGCGCAAGAACATCAAGACGGTACAGAATCAGCGCCGCGAAGCCGTGGTCAAGCAGATCGCCAAACAGAAAGACCGGATTCCACCCAAAATCGAGGCGCCCAAGCCGAAAGCGCCGCAACCCAGCAAGCGGGTGGAAAAAGAGCGGCAGAAATCCCTGTTTGATACTCCGGTCACTGGCGAGGTCCCGCCGCTGGAGCTGCTGGACGAGGCGGATCATCACAACAAGAAGGGCTTCTCCGCAGAGACCCTTGAAGCCATGTCTCGCCTGCTGGAATTGAAGCTGGCTGATTTTGGCGTTATCGCGAAAGTGGTAGCGGTTTATCCCGGGCCGGTGATTACCCGTTTTGAGATCGAGCCCGATGCGGGTGTGAAAGTCAGCAAGATCAGTAATCTGGCCAAGGATCTGGCGCGCTCGCTGGCGGTGATCAGCGTGCGGGTTGTGGAGGTCATCCCCGGCAAGCCCTATGTCGGCATTGAAATCCCCAACGAAGACCGGGAGGTGGTGAACTTCCGCGAGGTGCTCGCATCCAAAGCCTATGATGACAACAAATCGGCACTGACTTTGGCGCTCGGTCACGACATCTCCGGTGAGCCGGTCGTTGCCGATCTGGCCAAAATGCCCCACCTGCTGGTTGCCGGTACCACCGGTTCCGGTAAGTCGGTCGGGGTGAATGCCATGCTGATCAGCCTGCTGTACAAGGCCGGCCCCGACAAGGTTCGGTTGATGCTGGTCGACCCGAAAATGCTGGAGCTGTCCGTGTACGACGGTATTCCGCATTTGCTGGCGCCGGTGATCACCGACATGAAAGACGCCGCCAATGGTTTGCGCTGGTGTGTCGGGGAAATGGAGCGCCGTTACAAATTGATGGCCGCAATGGGTGTGCGGAACCTGGCGGGCTTTAATCGCAAAATCACCGACGCCGCCACCTCGGGCAACCCGATCAAGGATCCGCTGTGGGTTCCCGGCGACGAGTTTGTTGCCGGGGAGAATGAGCCAGAGGCACCAGAGCTGACACCCTTACCGGCCATCGTTGTGGTGATCGATGAATTTGCCGACATGATGATGATTGTCGGTAAAAAAGTTGAAGAACTGATTGCCCGTATTGCTCAGAAAGCCCGGGCTGCCGGTATACATCTCATTCTTGCCACGCAGCGTCCGTCGGTAGACGTCATTACCGGCTTGATCAAGGCCAACGTGCCGACCCGGATTGCCTTTCAGGTATCGTCCAAGGTCGATTCACGCACCATTCTCGATCAGGGCGGCGCGGAGCAGTTGCTTGGCCACGGTGACATGCTCTATCTGCCGCCGGGCAGCGGGCTGCCGGTGCGGGTACACGGCGCCTTTGTGTCCGACGATGAAGTTCACCGTGTTGTTGCGGATTGGCAGCGACGCGGCGAGCCGGACTACATCGACGGTTTGCTGGAAGAGGGCAGTCAGATTGATGCCTATACCGGCGCTCCGGCCGGTTCGGGCGATGATGAGGATGGCGAGGGCGACGAACTGTATGACGAGGCGGTGCGCTTTGTTACCCAAAGTCGGCGCGCGTCGATTTCGTCCGTGCAACGTAAACTGCGGATCGGATATAACCGCGCTGCGCGCCTGATAGAAACCATGGAAGCCGCCGGTGTCGTCAGCGAAATGGGAACTAACGGATCCCGTGAAGTGCTTGCACCGCCGCCAGTGGAGTAACTGTTTGAAGACTTTAATCGCTGTTCGCCGCCGCTGCTTGTGCCTGCTCGCTCTGCAGCTGTTCTGGCTGTCGGGTTTGGCCCATGGCGGCGCCGCCGAGCAGTTAGCCGCCCACCTGCAAACCGTGAATAACCTCAAGGCCGGATTTGTGCAGGTGGTTCGCGATGACCGGGGCGAGGTGCTGGAAGAATCCAGAGGCACCATGACCTTCAAACGCCCCGATAAATTACGCTGGGAGGTGGCCGAACCCTACCGCTATCAGATTATTACCGACGGTGAAACGCTCTGGCGCTATGACCCTGATTTCGAAGAACTGGTAACCGAGCCCTTTGAGCAGGTCTCGCAGACGCCCATCATGATTCTTGCGGCGAACGCAGAACAGCTCGCTGCCGATTACCACGTGAAGCTGGTTGCTGGCACCGAGTTGCAGCGCTTCTCGCTCAAACCGCGCAAGGCCAATGCCGATTTCGGTGAGCTGGAGCTCAGCTTCAGAAATGATCTTTTGGCCGCCATGATTCTGCACGACAAACTCGGGCAAACCACCCGTATCGAGTTGACTGATGCAATGCTGAACAGTGAGGCGGTCGCCGATAGCCTGTTTGTATTCGAGCAGGACAAGCCGTGACCGAGACACAGCCCCTCGCGGCGCGAATGCGCCCGTCGGATCTTGCCGGGTTTCTCGGTCAGGAGCATTTGCTGGCGCCCAATAAACCCCTGCGCGAAGCTCTGGACTCTGGCCAGCTCCATTCAATGATTTTCTGGGGGCCACCGGGGGTTGGTAAAACCACGCTGGCCAAATTGATCGCCCAGCTCTGCGACGCACACTTTATTACAGTTTCGGCCGTGCTGGCCGGCGTCAAGGAGATCCGCGGCGCCGTTGAGGAAGCCAAGGTTCAGCAGCAGCTGGATCGCCAGACAGTGCTGTTTGTCGATGAAGTGCATCGCTTTAACAAAGCCCAGCAGGATGCGTTTCTGCCCTTTGTTGAAGACGGCACCTTGATATTTGTCGGAGCAACCACTGAAAACCCCAGTTTTGAACTGAACAACGCGCTACTGTCGCGCGCGCGAGTCTATCGTCTGCAGCCCCTGCCACCGGAAACCCTGGTGCGCATTCTGCAAAACAGTCGGGAAAAACTGGGCTTTGAGTGTGACGATGCGCAGCTGGAACTGCTGGCGCAAGCCGCCGACGGCGATGCACGACGCGCTTTGAATTTTCTGGAGCTGGCGCTGGACATGGCGCATTCGGCGGGGCATCCAGATCTGCTGGATGAGCCGATCATTCGAGAGACGCTCAGTGGCCAGCCGCGCCGTTTCGACAAGGGTGGCGATGATTTTTACGACCAGATTTCGGCGCTGCACAAGGCGGTGCGCGGCAGCTCTCCCGATGCGGCGTTGTACTGGTTTGCCCGCATGATCGATGGCGGCTGCGATCCGCTGTATGTCGGGCGCCGGGTGGTTCGCATGGCCAGCGAAGATATCGGTAACGCGGACCCGCGTGCCCTCCAGATAGCCCTCAATGCCTGGGATGTTCAGGAGCGACTGGGCAGTCCGGAGGGGGAGTTGGCCTTGGCGCAGGCGGTGGTTTACATGGCCTGCGCACCAAAGAGCAATGCGGTCTACAGCGCCTACAAAGCGGTGTTGCGAGACATTCGCGCTCAGGGCAGCGAGGGCGTGCCTTTGCATCTGCGAAATGCGCCCACCAAACTGATGAAAGAGCAGGGCTACGGCGATGACTATCGCTATGCGCACGATTATCCGGAAGCCTACGCTGCCGGCGAGAATTACTTTCCCGAAGCGCTGAAAAACGCCCGCTACTACCAGCCGAGCGGGCGCGGACTGGAGAAAAAAATCGCCGACAAGCTCGATTATCTGCGGCAGCTCGACCAGAGCAGTGGCTGGAGGCGCTACCGCTGATGTTACAATACCTGCTGGTTGCCCTCGGCGGAGCGCTGGGTTCGGTAAGCCGATTCGCCATTGGTCGCGCCAGCTTTCACTGGTTCAATCACGACTGGCCCTGGGCCACCTTTGCCGTCAACGCCGTGGGCTCTTTTGCCATTGGCTTGTTGTACGTGGTGATTACCGAACGCAGTGTGCTGCACGCCGACAGTCGCTATCTCTTGATGGTTGGCTTTCTGGGGGCGTTTACAACCTTTTCGACCTTTGCTCTTGAAACCGTCGCGATGTTGGAGGGCGGGCGCTGGGCACTGGCACTGACTTATGTGCTTGCCACGTTGGTAAGCTGCATTCTGGGCTGCGGCCTGGGCATGATGGTAATGCGTTAAACGGAGAATTAGATTCAATGCTCGACCTGAAACTGGTGAGGCAAGACCCTCAGGCTGTTGCCGACCAATTGGCCAAGCGTCATTTCACTTTTGATGTGGCGGCGTTCCAGTCACTGGATGAAGCCCGCAAACAGGCTGATATCGACAGTCAGAATCTGCTGGCCGAGCGCAAGCAGGCCTCCAAAAAAATTGGAGAGTTGGTTAAAGCCGGCACGCCGATTGACGAAGCGAAAGCCAGCGTTAACGCCACGCTCGCCAAGATTGAAGAGCAGCTCAGCGAATTGACCGCCAAAGCGAAACAGGCGCAGGAAGCACTCGACGAGATGATGGCGGGTGTTCCGAATATTCCCCAGGCGGATGTGCCAGAAGGCAAAGATGAAGCTGACAACGTTGAAATCCAGCGTTGGGGTGAGCCCAAGACCTTTGAGTTCGAGGTTAAAGACCACGTCGATGTGGGCGAAAATCTGGGTGGCCTGGATTTCGATCTGGCCAGCAAGCTCACCGGCAGCCGCTTTAGCGTAATGCGCGGTGATATCGCGCGCATGCACCGGGCGCTGACCCAGTTTATGCTCAATACCCATATCAACCAGCACGGCTACACAGAAGTGTATGTGCCGTATATGGTGAACAAGGATTCCCTGCGCGGCACCGGGCAGCTTCCCAAGTTTGAGGAAGACCTGTTCAAAATCGAAGGCGATCAGGAGTACTACCTGATTCCGACGGCTGAAGTGCCGGTCACCAACCTGCTGCGCGACACCATCGTCGAAGCGGCCGAAATGGAGCAGGGCCTGCGTTTTGCCTGTCACACCCCCTGTTTTCGAAGTGAGGCGGGCTCTTACGGGCGCGATACCCGGGGTATGATCCGCCAGCATCAGTTTGAAAAGGTTGAACTGGTGCAGCTGGTAAAACCGGCAGACTCGGACGCCGCGCTGGAAACCTTGACCGGGCACGCCGAGGCGATTCTGCAGCAGCTTGAATTGCCCTACCGCAAGGTTCTGCTTTGTGGTGGTGATATCGGCTTCTCCTCGCGCAAAACCTATGACCTGGAAGTGTGGCTGCCCGCCCAGAACCAGTACCGGGAAATTTCGTCCTGCAGTAACTTTGGTGATTTTCAGGCGCGGCGCATGCTGGCGCGCTGGCGCAACCCGGAAACCAACAAACCGGAATACCTGCATACCCTGAACGGCTCGGCGCTTGCCGTTGGCCGCACGCTGGTAGCAATACTCGAAAACTACCAGCAGGCTGATGGCAGCGTAATCGTGCCCGAAGCACTGCGCCCCTATATGCAGTGTGACGTGATCAAGGCGGGCTGAATGGATTATCTGCCGCTATTTACCCGGGTTAGCGGCGCTCACTGTATCGTTGTGGGCGGCGGCACCGTTGCCCTGCGCAAGGCCGGGGCTTTAGTTCGTGCCGGCGCCAGAGTGACGACCGTTGCACCCGAAGTCTGCGATGAATTAAAAGCGCTGTGCCGCGACAGTGGCGGGGCGGTTAGGGAGCGAGCTTTTACCAGCGACGATCTCAATCAGGCGATGTTGGTGATTGCCGCAACCGATGATACTGCCGTCAACCGCGAGGTCTCAGAGGCCGCTCAGTCGCGGCAGATTCTGGTCAATGTCGTCGACCAGCCCGAGCTTTGCACGGTCATCCTGCCGTCGATTGTCGATCGCTCGCCGCTGATCATTGCGATCAGCAGCGGCGGCCGTAGCCCGGTTCTGGCGCGCTTGCTGCGAGCAAAACTCGAATCCATCATTCCCGCCAGTTACGGCAAACTGACTGAATTGGTCGGCCAGTTTCGCGATCAGGTCAGAAAACGTATCCCCGATTTTAATCAGCGCCGCGACTTTTGGGAGCGCATTCTGCAAGGTCCTGTTGCCGAGCTGATGTTTGCCGGCCGTCGGGATGCGGCCAGTGACATGCTGGCAGAGGAATTGCGCGACGCCAGAGCGACACCGCGAGGCGAAGTGTATCTGGTCGGCGCCGGCCCCGGGGATCCGGATCTACTGACGTTTAAAGCGCTGCGCCTGATGCAGAAAGCCGATGTAGTACTGCACGATCGTCTTGTGGCGCCGCAGATCGTCGATCTGTGCCGCAAGGATGCCGAGTATATCTACGTGGGTAAGGCTCGCTCAAATCACACGATGCCACAGGACGATATCAACACACTGCTGGTCAAACTGGCGAAAGAGGGCAAGCGGGTGCTGCGCCTTAAAGGCGGTGACCCCTTTATATTCGGTCGCGGCGGTGAAGAACTGGCGGGGTTGGCGGAAGAACGAATCCCCTTTCAGGTGGTGCCGGGTATTACCGCGGCCGCCGGTTGTGCCAGTTATTCGGGCATTCCCCTGACTCATCGCGATTATGCCCAGTCGGTGCGTTTTGTGACTGGCCACCTTAAAGATAACAGTATGAACCTGCCCTGGCAGGAGTTGGTGCACAAACAACAGACCATCGTGTTCTATATGGGGCTGCAGGGCCTGGACATCATCTGCCGGGAACTGATTGCCCACGGCCGTGAACCGGAGACGCCCATTGCCCTGGTGCAGCAGGGCACAACGCCGAACCACAAGGTGCTGGTCGGGACCCTCGCGACTATGCCAGCCCTGGTAGCACGGGAAGCAGTGGTGGCTCCCACGCTCATCATCGTTGGCGAGGTGGTTAAATTGCGCGAACAACTGGCGTGGTACGAGACAGCGCAGCAGGAGGCCGTCTCCACGACAACAGCGACACAGGATACCCAATGAGTTACGACTACGATCTGTTTGTTATCGGCGCCGGTTCAGGTGGTGTGCGCGCGGCGCGGATGGCTTCCAGTTACGGCGCCAAAGTGGCGATCGCGGAGGAGCGCTATCTTGGTGGCACCTGCGTCAATGTGGGCTGCGTTCCGAAAAAGCTGTTCAGTTACGCGGCTCACGTAGCGAGCGAGGTTCACAATGCGGCATCTCTGGGTTGGAACATTGAAAAGCCAACACTCCATTGGCCGACACTGCGTGACAACAAAACCCGTGAGATTGAGCGCCTTAATGGTGTCTATGAAAACATTCTCGGCAATGCCGAGGTGGAGATCATCCGTGGCCATGCCAAACTGGTGGGACCGAATCAGGTAGCAATCAATGGCAGGCAGTATAGTTGCAGAAATATTCTGTTGGCGGTAGGCGGTTGGCCTTTTCTGCCAGATATTCCTGGTGCAGAGCTCGGTATCTCGTCCAACGAGATTTTCTACCTCGATAAACTGCCGGAAAAAGCTGTTGTGGTCGGCGGAGGCTATATTGCCTGCGAATTTGCCAGCATTCTGAACGGCCTCGGTGTCGTCACCACGCAGCTCTATCGCCGCGATCTGTTTCTGCGGGGTTTCGATACCGAAATCCGCGAAATTCTCGCCGAAGAAATGCGCCGCGAGGGGGTCGATATCCGCTTTAACAGCAACCCGGCGCGTATTGATAAGCAGGGTGATCAGCTGCAGGTCACGCTGGAAAGTGGAGAGATACTGGATGCCGAGCTGGTGCTGTTTGCTACGGGTCGCAAGCCTTTACTGGAAGGGTTAGGACTCGACACCGTTGATGTCCGCCTGAACGACAAGGGCTATATCGCTGTCAACGAACGGTTTGAAACCTCGCAGCCCGGAATCTACGCATTGGGCGACGTAACCGGGGGCATCGAGTTGACGCCCGTTGCCTTGGCTGAAGGCATGACGCTGGCCGCCAATCTGTTCAATGGCGAAAAGCGGCGCATGGATTACGAACATATCGCCACGGCGATTTTCAGCCACCCGAATGTGGCAACGGTGGGCCTGAGTGAGGAAGACGCCTTGGCGCACTGCGGCAAGATCGATGTCTATACCTCACGTTTTCGCCACTTAAAGCACACCCTGGGAGACCATCAGGGCAAGGTCTTTCTGAAGTTGCTGGTGGATCACGCCAGCCAGAAAGTAGTCGGCGCCCATATGCTTGGCGATGAAGCGGCCGAGGTCATACAGGGAATGGCAATCGCCTTAAAGATGGGAGCGACCAAAGCGGACTTTGATAGCACG
>JBFHCW010000055.1:0-11529 GCA_041585035.1 Litorivivens sp. | reverse complement strand
CTACCCGTCGATGCCAAAGGCGAGGATACGTCCGAGCAGGAACCGCGTATCTCGGAACCCGACGAACACCCGGAATAAACACAGGAGGATATGCATGCGCCTGAAATCAGCCATACTGAGCTTGTTGCTTATCGCCGCAGCACCCGCCACAGTCCATGCGGGCAAGAGCGACAAAACTATGGACGCTGCTGGCAAAGTCATAGCCGGCTGGATCGAGAAAGTCACAATACTCGACATCCGCGACGAGCCCATCAAAGCCAAGCTCGACAGCGGCGCCAACACCTCGTCGATTCACGCCACCAAGATCGATCAATTCGAGCGCGATGGTGATGATTGGGTTCGCTTTACCTTTGTCGATAAAGACGGCGCCAAAAAAGAACTTGAACGCCCCATGGTACGCGGCGTAAAAATCAAGGATCTGGACGGCGGCGCGGACCGGCGCCCGGTGGTTGAGCTGGATATGTGCTTTGACGGTCGAGTGCACAAAACCCAGTTCACCCTAAGCGATCGCAGCGGTTTCAATTACCGCATCCTGCTGGGTCGTCGCTTTATGAAAGGGGTCGCGGTCATTGATCCCGACGAGACTTACTTGACCAAGGACCACTGTCGCAATGCGACAGAAGATAAAGACGACTGAGCCAATGTCGTCGCTCTGGGGATAACTGATGCGAGATTTAAAGTTAAGAGTTGTGGCCTCAATCCTGTTTGCCTTGGGACTTGGCCTTTGCATCTACAAAGTCAATGTGTTCGGACTGCCATTGCAACCGGGGCAGGACGAAGAAGTCTGGACGGTTCAGGCTCGCATCGCGTTCAAAGGTTCGGGCAAACCAACCAAGGTGCAATTTGCCATACCGCATCAGAGCCCCGGTTTTGTCACGCTTGACGAGGACTTTATTTCCGGCAATTACGGTCTGGCAACAGAAGATGATCGTGAAAACCGCTGGGCCAACTGGGCGGTAAGGCGCGCCAACGGCCCGCAAACCCTCTACTACCGCATTAGCATCGCGCGCGACCAAAACAGCAATGAACTGGCCGGCTCAACCCCGCCCTTTCCCCAGGCGCCGTTTTATCCCGAACCCTACAATTCCGCCATCAAGGCCATTCTCGATGACGTGCGCCTTGAATCCGCCGACATCGCCACCTACACCCGCGAACTGTTAACCCAGCTCAACGCTGATAAACCCAATGAAAATGTGGAACTGCTGCGCGGCCGCGCCAACAACGATGAGGCATGGGTTTATGAAATCAGTGAGGTGCTGAAAGGCGCGCGCATTCCCAACCGCATTCTCTATGGGCTGGAACTGAACGAGTCGGTCAACAATGCCCAGCTAAAGCCGTGGCTGCAGGTGCACAACGGCAAGCGCTGGCTGTCCTTTAACCCACTGACCGGACAGCCCGGCCTGCCCGAAAACTTTCTGGTGTGGCGTATCGGCCAGGGCCCCTTGGTGTGGGTTGACGGCTCAGGAGCAGCCGAAGTGGTTTTTTCAGCGGCGCGCAATTACCGGGAAATTGTCGACATAGCCCGCAAGCGTGCTGAGCGTTTGGGTTCGTCGCTGGTTGATGCCTCGTTATTCAATCTGCCGCTGGAAACCCAGAATGTCTACCGCATCCTGCTGATGGTGCCGCTCGGCGCGCTGCTGGTCGTGATACTGCGCAATGTGGTGGGTATTCGCACCTTCGGCACATTTATGCCCGTGCTGATCGCCATGGCCTTTCGCGAAACCCAGCTGGCATGGGGCATTATTCTGTTCAGCGTGATGATCGCCATCGGCCTGTCGATTCGCTTTTACCTCGACAGGCTGATGTTATTGCTGGTGCCCAGACTCGCCTCGGTGTTGATCATTGTCGTCATCATGATGATCCTGATCAGCATCCTAACGCATCAGTTTGGCGGCACCCGCGCCATGTCAGTAGCCCTCTTCCCGATTGTTATCATGGCGATGACCATAGAACGCATGTCCATCGTATGGGAAGAACTGGGGGCCGGTGACGCACTCAAGGAAGGTGCTGGCAGTCTTTTTACCGCGATTCTCGGTTACCTGCTGATGACCAACGCCACCCTGAGCCATCTGTTTTTCGTCTTCCCGGAACTGCTACTGTGCATGCTCGCAGTCACCTTGTTGTTCGGCCGCTACACTGGTTACCGACTCACCGAGCTCTGGCGCTTCCGCGCGGCGTTGAAATTTGAACCGCCGGAGTCGAAGTCATGATCAGCTGGGCTCGAAGACTGCGGGAACGCGGCATTGTCGGCATTAATCAGCGCAATGCCGAATTCATCATGCCCTACAATCCACGCAAACACTTTCCGTTGGTTGACGACAAGCTGCGCACCAAAAAACTCGCCATCGAAAATGGCATCGCGGTGCCAGAGCTATATTCCACGGTGGAAATCGAGCACGATGTACACGCGATGCTCGACACGCTCAAGCACTACAACAGCTTTGTGATCAAACCCAACAATGGCAGTGGCGGCAGCGGGGTGCTCGTGATCGGCAATCGCATTGGCAGCCACTTCACCAAAGCCAGTGGTGCCATAGTCAATGGCCAACAAGTCCAGCGCCACACCTCCAACATTCTCAGCGGCATGTACTCACTGGGGGGCGTTCCCGATACTGCCATCATCGAGTATCGGGTTGAGAGTGATCCGTTTTTCGACAGTATCAGTTATCAGGGCGTGCCTGACATTCGGGTGATTGTCTTTCGCGGCATGCCCGTCGCCTCAATGCTGCGCCTGCCGACGCGGGACTCCGATGGCAAAGCCAACCTGCATCAGGGCGCTATCGGGGTGGGCGTTGATATTGGCACCGGGGTCACGCGAAGCGGCGTGCGCGCCAACGATATGACCAAGGTGCACCCGGACACCCTGCAACCCATCGATGGCCTGCAGCTACCCTACTGGGAAACCATTATGACGCTGGCGGCACGGTGTTCGGAACTGGTTGGCTTGAACTACATCGGGGTGGATATCGTCATTGATCGCAACAAAGGGCCACTGGTACTGGAATTGAATGCCCGGCCTGGCCTTAACGTTCAGCTGGCTACCGGGCGCGGGCTATTGTTTAACCTGCGCGCCGTCGAAGCGATGGAAAATATTCCAGCCCGGGCGGAAGATCGGGTGGCCCTGGCTCGGGAAACCCTTGGCTGACAGTGTCAGAGCCCGCTTAACTAACCCAGCTCCATCAGGCGGCGTTCAGGCAACTCTTCACGAATAACATAGTCACCCTGTTTGCGCGCACGCTGCAAAGCCATCGCCGCGCCGTTCATCAGCTGCTGTTCACTGTCGAAATTGATATCTTCCGAGCTGCCGGCAACGCCGGCACACAGCTTAAGGGCGACCCGATTGCCGTCCGCAACGGTGTAACGCGCATCTTCAAACAGATTCACAATGCGCTCTACAACACGCACCGCGTCCTTCGCCCGGGCTCCCAGCAGGATGATGGCAAAGGTATCGCCGTAGCGCGTAATGAAATCTTCGATCCGGATACATTCAAGAATTTTTCGGCTGACCACTTTCAGTAGAAGTGTGATGACCTTGTCGCCGTAAAGCGTGCGCAGCTCGTACAGATTGTTAATGGACACCATCGCCACGCTGACGGGTTGACCGCGCAACATGCGAAAGGAATTCTTCAGGCTGCTCTCGAAGGCCGCCGGCCCCATCACGCCTTCGTTATCGAGATTGTCATCCAGCAGACGCTGCTTACTGAGTGAAGCAAAATCTTCGTTGATTACCGCATCGGTTTCATCGGGTTCAGGCTCGTCGGCGATTTTCCCGACAATGTCTATCGCCCCCGCCGAGTTAACCACTTCGGCGTAAAGGTTCTGATTGCTGTGTACCGCCTGATCGACCTGCAGCAGGATCTGCATACATTGGGAGTCACGAATACTGAAAACGCGATAGAGCTCACGACTGACTTTCGCGTAGGCCTCATCCCCGCCACCGGATAAAAAGAAATCCGCAATAAAGCCGGAAGTCGCCACACAGGCGGCAAACATATCCTCGCCTTCAGCGTGGTCACTGTGGCTTTCCAGTACCGCCTTCACCGTGCGCTCGTGCATGCCCCATTCCTGCAGCAAAGCGCCACCGAACTTGGCGTGATCAAAGTTCAGGGCCTGCTGCTCCGTCTCAACCAACGTTCGATGCTTTAGCTGTCCGTCGTCGCCAAGTTGGGCGTACAGCTCAGGGCGCACACGATCCAGCGCCAGCAGCCCGATATCCTGCAACAAGCCGGCAAGAAATAATTCATCCAGTGATTTTTCCTTGACCGCCTTGCCAAGCACCCGGGCAGCTTCAGCCGCCAACAGGCTGCGCTGCCAGAAAATATTGTAGTCAAGGTGAGCCCCGGGCTGCCCAGCCAAGGCTTTGGTAAGACTCAGCGACAGCGAAATCTCGCGCACCGCGTTAAAACCCAGCACCACTGCAGCGCGTTCAACCGTCTCTACTTTGTTGACCAGATTGTAGGCCGCAGAATTGGCGTAACGCAGCAGCGTACTCGCCAGATAAACATCAAGAGAAATGACGTCAGACAGTTCGGCCAGGCTTGTATCGGGATTTTCCTGAAGCTCCAACAGGCGGCTGGCTACCGTCGGCATCACCGGTAACCGCGTCTCTCCACGAAGCATTTGACGTAACGCTGAATCCGACAACGGCACTCCCCACCCTGTAGTATTTTTTTACACTTTAGGAAATTCATGGTTCGCGCGAAATCAGTAGTCTCCGCAGTTAAGCCATGGGTTCGCACCCGGCTAAATTGCATCCGCGTCTACCCAGCCTTACTATCGCCATTCAAACAGGAGGCGACACATGCATCAAGCGCTTGATAAAAAACGCATTCTTCTGACTCACGCCGACCGCTTTATGGGTCCCGCCCTGCACCAGACCCTGCAGGCTCAAGGCGCGGACGTCATTGCCAATACAGACAATCTACTCCTTCCTGACGAGCCCGCCAAGCTGATCGCAGGGAGCGGGGATATCGATGTTCTGGTGGTGAATCTCGCCCTGCCCGCACCGTCCACCCCCGCCGTCGACGTCGGGGAGGACGAGTGGCGCGACGTTTTCGCCTGTCTTGTCGATCCGCTGCCGAGGCTCTGCCGAGCGGTATTGCCGCAGATGAAGGACCGTGGCTACGGCAAGATTCTGGTCATGGGCAGCGCCTCGGCACTGCGCGGTATGAAGCGTGCCTCAACATACAGCGCCGCGCGCGGCGCGCAATTGGCTTACGTACAGGCACTGGGGGTGGAAGTGGCCGGGCAGAATATTCAGGTGAATGCCATTGCCCAGAACTTTGTCGACAACCCGACTTATTTTCCGGCGAGCGTTCAGGAAAATCCGCGATTCCAGGAACGCCTTAAACGCGAGGTGCCGCTCGGTCGACTGGTCGGCGCGGAGGAGGATGCTGCATTTGCCGCGTTTCTCTGCAGCGATGCCGCGAACCATTTTGTGGGTCAGGTATTCCCGGTGTGCGGCGGATGGGTGCAACGCTGAGCGCTAAAGGCGTTTGATCAGGCGCACCAGAAAAAGCAGCAAAATCGCGCCCACGGTGGCGGTAGCAATCGAACCGATAATACCGCCAGCGTAAATACCCAGGGCGTTGAACACGCTGCCGCCCAACACGGCCCCGACAATACCAATCACAATATTGCCGAGAATCCCGTAGCCACCGCCTTTTATCAACAGGCCGGCGAGCCAACCGGCGACACCTCCAATCAGTAAAAATACCAGCAGACTTTCAACACTCATGGCTTTCTCCCTGTCCATTGGAGCCTGTCTGGGCTGCAAACAGGCCACTCAAGACTTGCATAGACCCCGTGGAATATCTGCGAAGAATTTACATGCCGCCGCGCTGATCCAGCAGGGAATGAATCAACCAGTCAGGATCCTCTACCGGCAGGTCGTGCCCGGCGCTGTCGTGCAGGGCAAGGGGTAATTGCCACCGGGCCGCGAGCGCCTCACTGCAGCGAACATCCACCAGGCGGTCAGCACGTGAGGCGATCAAACGTATAGTCGACCCCGGCAGCGGCGCTGCGGGGTGAAACCGGGCGGCCGCCACTAGCTGGCGCAGCAAATTGCCGGGGCTTACCGGCTGCTGCCGGGCAATCGTGTGCCACTCTCTGAGCATGGCGGTGTCGTCACGCCTGAGGTTACAGGTCACCGCCAACACTGAGCGCTCGCGCCACACCGGATTAAACAGCCCCGGCAGCAGTCGCAGAAAAGCGAGTGGCAACATGCGCTGATAAAAGGGACTGACGCTGGCCAGACTGCTATTGATCATCACCAGTTCCGAAATCGCCTTGGGCTGCAAGCCAAGCCAGGCCAGTCCCACCATGCCGCCCATCGACAAACCGATGACTCGAAACGGTGGCTGTAAATCGCGCCTCTGGCACTCGCGGTGTAAACCAAGCGCCGTTTCTTCCAGTGACAGGGGACTGGTTTCGGCCCAACGTTCGCCGTTGCCGGGCAGATCCAAGCACACCACCCGCGCCTCGGGACGGGCCGCCGCAAGACGCTCGGCAAAGCCGATCCAGTGATGCTGGCCGCGCCCCAGCCCGCGCAGCAAAATAAAGGTGTCAGCCATCGGGATACTGCTCGTACCAGCGGCGCATGGCCGCACGCTGGCGAAACACCCGTTCGTTTTCCGAAGGCAGCCAGGACGGGTAGGCACGCACCGCGCGAATCAGAAACTCCATCAATACCGTGTGGCGGCGCAACACCCGCTGAACCCGATGCGCCTTGACCGGATTAAACAGGCCCTGCAGCGAACGCAGCTGCAGAGGATTTTTCTTCACCCAGCGCCAGGAACCCATCTCCAAGGTCAGGGGCAGCAACAGCCTCTGATCCGCTTGCGCTTCGATGGTCATCCAGTCCCACAAATCGCCGTGGGTAATGTAGTGGCGCGACTGGGGCTCAAACAGGTAATCCAGATGGGGATAGGTGCGGTGCATCAGTTTGTAGAGGGCGTAATACTCGGCCAGCGTCGGCACCGGCTCACGAGAACGGGCATAGGGAATCCACAGCCGGTCGTACATACCGAAACCCGAATGAACATCCAGTGCCAGCACGCAGGGTGAACGGTGCGCTTCGCCCATCACCAAGGCCTTCAACGCCAGCGCTTCCGGCTCAAGCTCACCCTTTTTACCGCGATACCAGGGCAGCCACCCGCCCAGACGATGGCCACCACCAAGAAAGGCTGCTCCAGTCGGGGCCTCTATCGGGGCATTGCGCATCAGGTCCACGCCGCTCCCATTAGCACGGGTCTGGCGAATCAACCCCACCGGATTGGCGATCGGCAGAAACACCAGGCGCAGATGCTCCAACCCATCCGTGAGGCTGTGATCCCATTGCAGGCGCTGAATCAGCGTTTCCAGAAAGGCCAGCACCACCTGACTGCCAATGCGCTCGACCCCGTGAATGCCGCCGACAAAGATCAACACCGGCACATCATCCGCCTCGCTACCCAGCTCCAATACCTGCAGGGGCACATGTTGATCAGAGCCTGGTAAGGGCAGTTCTGTCAGAACCCTGCTGCGCAGCAAGGGCGAAGAAAACAGCAACAGGCTTTTCAGGTGGCGCAGCTCCGGTGTCAGCACCAGTTCATCACCCATGCGGTGCACTCCAGACCAAAACAGCCATGGAGTGAAGCACAAACGTGTGACAGGCGTATGTCAGCGTAAGCATCACCGTTTTCGAGCTAACCTTTCGGCAATACAACCGCATCACCGGCTACGGTACACTACGCTCGCTTAACAAAACTGCCGCCATAGCTCTGGGATGTGCTCCGATCGTGTTTCGAAAACTGGTTAACTTCGTCTTTTTCCTGCTGATACTTGCTATCGCTGCCCTGTTTGCCAAAGAACTGGTGAACAGCCGCGAGCCCTTAAACGCCAAGCCCCGGCAAAGCAAGCCGCCGCTGGTGCAGGTACACACCCTCGAGCAGCAGGGCGCCAGGATCACATTACGCTCTCACGGCACCGTACAGGCGAAAACCTCGCTGCAGCTCACCAGCGATGTCGCCGGGCGAGTGATCTGGGTGAACCCGGCGCTGGTCACCGGTGTCATTATGCCCCCCGACACGCCCATCGCCCGTATCGATAAAACCCAGTACGAACTGGCGCTGGCCCAGGCCCAGCTCGCCCTGCGTGATGCCGAGCTGTCACTGGCCGACGCCCACACCCGGTTTAAAACGCAGAGCCCCCGCCACCCCCAGATTCGCCGCTCCGAGGCCCAGGTCGCCGCCGCCAAAGCCCAGATCAAAAAGGCCCGGACCGACCTTTCCCGCACCGAAATCAAACTGCCGGTCGAAGCGCTGGTAACCGGCAAACAGGTCGCTCTGGGGCAGTACGTGGCCCCCGGCACGGTGCTCGCCAGCCTGCAGGCAGTCGACGAAGTCGAAATTGCCCTGCCGGTTTCGCCGGAAGAGCTGGAGCTATTGCGGACAGCGAGCGATGCCTCGATTGAGTTAAAACCGGTCAACAAACAAAGCGGCAGCTGGACAGCCCGCCTGGCACGGCTGAATCAACAGCTGGACCCGAATACCCGGGTCGCCTATGCGGTGGCTTCGGTCAGCAAGCCCTATGAACTGCCCGTGCCGCTGAGAATCGGTCAGTTTGTTGAAGCCGGGATTCAGGGCATTACCCTCGACGACGGGTTCCGGGTACCCACCAGCGCGCTGTTTGAGAACAGCCATGTCTACCGGGTGCTGGACAACAATCAGCTGGAGCGTGTGAATATAGAGCTGATTCGCCAGGAGGCTCGCAGCGCCGTTATCCGGGGTGAGCTGAGCGCGGGCGACCGGCTGGTGCTGAGTCGCCTGGATATCATGAGCGACGGTATGTCGGTTTCGGTGGACGCCACGCCATGAGCTGGAACGATCGCCGCAGTGGCGCCATCGGCTGGATGGCAAACAACCCGGTGGCCGCCAATCTGCTGATGGCAGTGGTTATGGTCGCCGGTCTGTTCGCGCTGATGGATCTGCGCAAGGAAGTGTTTCCCACCTTTCCCACCGAGATGATCCGCATCACGGTGCCCTACCCCGGCAGCTCTCCCGCTGAAGTAGAGGAAGGCATCCTGATCAAGATCGAGGAAGCTCTGCAGGATATGGAGGGCATCGAAGAAATGACCTCCGAGGCCCGTGAAAATGTCGGCACCGTGCTGGTACAGATGTACCCCAATTCCGATATGCCCACCGCCCTGAACGATGTCACCTCGCGGGTAAACGCAATCGCCTCCTTCCCTGTTGAAGCAGAAAAACCGGTGATCGAGGAAATTCTCGCCAAGGTCCAGACCATCAATCTGACGATTGCCGGGAGTCAACTCAGCGAACACGAACTCAAGGCCCTGGCTGAACAGGTGCGCGACGATCTGCTGGCCACCGACGCCATTACCCAGATTGATCTGGTCGGGGTGCGCGACTATGAACTGGCCATTGAACTGTCAGACGCCACCCTGCGGCAGTACGGCCTCACCTTTGATCAGGTGGTGAATATCGTGCGCAGCAAATCCGCCAATTTGCCCGGCGGCAACCTGCGCACTCACAGCGGTACGATTACCCTGCGCTCACAGGGCCAGGCCTACAGCGGAGAGGATTACCGTCAGCTGCCACTGCTGACCCGGCCGGACGGAACCCGTCTGCTGCTGGGCGATATTGCCACGGTCCGCGACGACTTTAGCGAACAGCCTATCTTGAGCCGGCTTAACGGTGAGCGCGGTGCCCGGCTGACCATCTATACACTCGGCTCCCAGAATGCGCTGCAAATCAGCGAAACCGTCAAACATTACGTCGCCGACAGGCGGACCAATCTACCCGAGGGCGTCACCCTGAACGCCTGGTTCGACAACTCCCGCATACTCAAGGGTCGCATCGACCTGCTGCTGAAAAATGCCGCTCAAGGCGGTCTGCTGGTACTGATTGCCCTAACCCTCTTTCTGCGCCTGAGCATGGCCTTCTGGGTGCTTATCGGCGTGCCCTTCAGCTTCCTCGGCGCCATGTGGGTAATGGGCCTGCCGATGTTCGACTACTCCATCAACGTACTGTCGCTGTTTGGTTTTCTGCTGGTGCTGGGTATTGTGGTGGATGATGCCATCGTCACCGGCGAGAGCGGCTACACCTATCTGGAACGGGAAAAGCAGGGCCTCGACAGTATTGTGCATGGCGTCAAACGCGTGTCCGTGGCCACCATTTTTGGTGTCCTCACCACCATGATTGCCTTTACGCCCATGCTGACCATGACGTCAGATATGGGCCGCTTTGGCTCCAACATCGCCTTCGTGGTGATTGCCTGCCTGTTTTTTTCACTGATCGAAACCAAACTGATTCTGCCCACTCACCTGCGCCATATCGACGTTCACAAGGAGCGGCGCGGTCTTTTGCCCGCCCTGCAGAAAGGCTTCGATCGCCTGCTGACGGGCTTTATCCAGCGCGTCTACCGCCCCGTGCTGCAGACCTTTCTTCGCTACCGCTACATCACGCTGGCGGTTTTTCTCGGCAGCTTCCTCATTGTGCTCAGCTTTGTTCCGGCCGGCATCGTGCGCTTTGTCTTTTTCCCGGACATTCCTTCTGACGAAATCAAAATTGTGCTGCGGCTACCCCCAAGTGCCCCCTATCAGCTCACCCACAGCTACGCGCTCAAGATTGAACAGGCGGCGACCGAGGTAAACACCCGCTACCGCGAGGTGAGTGGCGACAACCGGGACGTAATCGCCGACCTGGAAGTACTGAGCGAATCCGATAGCCGCGCCGATATCTGGGCCGCGCTTATTCCGTCGGAAGAGCGAAACATCAACTCGGTCACCATTGCCCAGTGGTGGCGGGAAGCGATTGGCCCCCTGCCCGGTGTCAAGGAACTCAGCTTTGACGCCAAGGCCGGCCCCGGTGGTGGCATCGATCTTGACGTGGCCCTGGAATCTGACGATCTGGCCGAGCTGCAACGGGCTGCCAGTGATCTCAAGAACAGATTGCAGAACATTGACGGTGTTTTTGATATTCGCGACACCTTTGGCGCTGGCGCGCCGGAAGTCGACATTCAGATCAAACCCGCCGGCGAACTTCTTGGCCTTGGCCAGGCAGAGATCGCGCGGCAGGTGCGCCAGGCCTTTTTCGGCGCCGAGATTCAGCGCTTTCAGCGCGGCCGCCACGAGGTTCGGGTTTACGCCCGCCTGCCGCTGGAAGAACGCAACACTCTGCAAACCCTGGAGCAGCTCTGGATCAACCTGCCCAACGGTGAGCGCGTTCCTTTCAGCGAGGTCGCCGAAGCCCGTTATGCCTCGGGCATTTCCAGCATCAAGCGGATTGACCGGCAACGGGTCGTCAATATCCAAACGGGGATAGACAAGGCCACCATCGAACCGGACGAGGTGGTGCGCATTTTACAGGCCGATATACTGCCCGCCCTGAAAGCCGATCACCCGAGTATTCGCTACCGCTTTGCCGGTCAGGTAGAAGAGCAACAGCAGGATACCCGTGAGCTGAAAAAAAGTGGCGCTATCGTGCTGCTGCTGATTTTTGCCGCCCTGGCCATTCCGCTCAAATCCTATGT
>JBFHCW010000054.1:0-11638 GCA_041585035.1 Litorivivens sp. | reverse complement strand
CCCTGAAGCCGCCGCTCGCCCTGTAGCACGGCATCAAACATCTCCTCCGGTAAACCGCCCTCTTCTATGACCAATGCCGCCGCGCAAACCCGCCCTGCGGGCGAGCGCAACACCCAGACACTGGTTGCCAGGGAATCGAGCAGATGAAGCAAATCTGATGGTGTGGTCTGGTAATGGGCCACCACCAGCAAACCAAACACTTCACGCAACAGCGCGTTGTCATTGAGCAAGTTCAACTTGTCGAGCAAGGCAATTTCGCACTCACCCGCCTGGACGGTGGGTCCTGACTGAGGCGCTGCAGCATCCAGTAAAAAGAGACCGTTGATCAGGGCTTCCAGCGGGTCGCCCTCACTCCAGCGGACAGGCTCTTGAAGTTCGATGCTCTGCCACTGCGGCGTCAAGGCATTCAGGGTTTCGCTAAAGCGAATATCGAACCCCCGCCCCGAGCCTTCGTAGCCGTGAACAGTGGTTGCAAAGACCACACGGGCGTAGTGCTGAACAATGTTTTCCAACAACGCAGGGGGAATGGCCGCTGCTTCATCCACCAGAACCATACGAGCATCAGGAAGCTCGTCGAGCAAACGGTCGGGCGGTAAAAAGCGAAGTGAGCTGCCGCCGCTTTTCAGGGTTTCTCCGCTTAAGCCCAAGCGCTGCGCCGCATGCTGCAGAGCCATGGCAGCTGCATCCTTGCGCGGCGCGGTGATCACAATGTCACCGCGATCTTCCAGCAGAAATTCGGCAGCACTGAGCCCCAACAGGGTTGATTTACCGCGCCCACGGTCCGCGCGAATCACCAGGGGGCGCTTGCGATGGCCGTGCAGCACCCGCCCTATCCGGTGCATCGCCGCCACTTGATCGCCGGTCGGTAAATCGCCGTGAGCAGCAAGGTCTGGCAAGGCGCTTTCCGATTCAACAAAACCGGTCCCAAGTGAATACTGGGCTAGGTAGGGCCACTGTTCGAGCTCGCTCAGGAAATGCTGCCAGAACAGGCTGGGGCTGCCATCGGCCAGTTGAAAACTGTCAATCCAGTCATCGGGCTCCGGCGCCAGAATCAACAGCAGACCACCCCGACACAGACAACCAGCACTGGCTGCGAGGGTATTGATGTCGGGCCGACTGTGCAGGTTCCAGATCAGAGTCTGGCATTCCCGTCCCAGTACCGTTTTGCGCTGGGAAGGCAGCAGATCTCCCAGTGGGTAGCCGCCAATCAACAGCACCTCGCCCTCTAGGTCCGGCAACAACTCTGCGCAAAGCTGCTCGGTTTCTGACTTGTCGCCACTGACAAGCAAAGCTCCGCGGCAGCCACTGCCTGCCAACTGTTTGCGTAAGTTTCCTAACGCTTCGATCACTGGGGTGTCGTCGGATAAACGGGGGCGCGGCGCATATGACTGTGCAACACAATATCGCCCTCTTGTTCACGATAAACACGGGCCGCACCCTCGCCCAGACTGGCCTCACAACAACGTGCGATCAATTGCCGGGCCTCGCTGTTGCTCAGCGATTGGCTATCAAGCAGTGCCTGGATATAGCCCTCAATAAAGTAGCGCTTTGCCGGCGGCACATCACCGCCGCGGGCAAAGCTTTCAAAGTACTCGCCCAACTGCTGTTTGAGGACTGCCAGCGACATGCTCAGGCTTCCTGCACCAGAACCCAGGGAGCAATCACCAGCGCCCACAGATCCGCCTCGCGCTCGTGCCATTCAAGAGCACGAGCATCCTCGGGTACGCTGAGCTGGCCGGCCTCTATCCAGGCTTCGACCACCGTCTTGTTGTTATCGATAATTGCTCTACCAACGTCAATCAGATCAAGTCCCTTCGCCACTTCCCTGACCAAACCGCGCGCGTAGTAGCGTTGCAGCTCGTGCCAGGCGATTCGCCCGGTCTGTCCGTTTAGCCGTGTCTCCAGATCCAGGTTAGGATCATTCAGATCATTCACGGTCGTTCTCCTTTTTCGCAACGGGCTTTTCTGCAGGCCACGGCAGACTCCAGGGCTCCGCCAACTCAGCCAGTCTGGCGTGCAGGGTATCACCCGTAAAATAGTGTCCGGTATGAGGTGGGAGAGTATAGCGAAAGCGCTGGCCGTTCAGCGAGAAGCACAGGGCGTAGGCATGGAGATAGCAGCGATCGGCAGGCTCATTGGCCGGTCCATACCGGGAATCTCCCAGGATTGGAGCACCGAGACTTTTCATCACCACCCGCAATTGATGGGTTCGGCCAGTCAGAGGCTTGAGCAGAAACAGGCGCATGCCCTCTCCCAGACCATAACTGAAAAACCGGGTTTCGGACCAGGGGTTGCCACTTCGCGCCAGCCGGTAACTACCGCCTCGCGATTTGAGCAGTGCCCCAGCTACCCGCCCCTGTTTTTTGGCGGGCTTGTGGCGCGACAGGGCCAGATAATATTTCTCGCAATCACGCCGGGCAAACTGCTCACTCAATGCAGCTGCCGCCGCAGGCGTTCGGGCCAGCAGCCACAAGCCTGAAGTCGCCTTATCGAGGCGATGAACCGGCGCCAGATAGCCGCCGCCGAGAGCGTCACGCACTGCCTCAAAAAACGACCGTTCCGCCTCATCCCGGTGCACAGAAACTCCTGCGGGCTTATCCACTACCGCGAAGCTATTCTGCACCGTAATAAAGCAGATCAAGGGTGTCCTTCCTTCTGTGGATAACATTTTTTGATCAAATTGGAACTTTTTCCCGCAAAGTCACAGGGTTACAGAAATGTGAATATCCACATCAAAGCTGTGACCGATTGCACACATCAAGAGTGCTTTTTGACGTTTCTGTGTCAACCAGGCAAAGAAACGGCCATATGGCGCCGAGCCTGTGGATAAAGTTTTCCCCAGATTCAGTGCACAACCCTGTGGATAAATGCGTGCATAAAAGCGCAAGCAGAGACCTCCCGCCCGACAGGCCGGACTGTCTATTTTTTAGTCAGCAACCACCTGTCGGAGCCGTCGCGCCAGCTCCCACACACCAACCATCACAAACAGCATGACGCCGCTTGCAAACCAGTAGGGAAGGCTGGGTTCCCAGCGATAGAGAAAGCCTCCGATCAAAGGCCCGATAACAAAACCCATGCCAGCCGCAGACCCCATCAAACCGGCCAGCCCACCCTGCTCATGTGGTTCGACCACCAGCGTCGCGCTGGCGCTGTAACCCGGCCCGGCCATACCCATACCCAGGCCAAAAAAGAGCATCGCCGCCAACAGCAATGGCAGACTGTCGGCATTGGCTATCATCAGATAGCCCACCAGGCTGAAGGGTAGCCCCAATTTAACCAGCCCGATAGGCACGCCTTTGAAACGCTGTACCACCACAAACTGCGACACCAGCATGGACGCCGAGGAGATAACCATGGCCACCGAGAAAAGCTTGGCGGCGCGGATGCTGTCGACTTGCAGAACATCCTGATAATAGAAACCCAGTGTCTGCTGCACCATGCCGAGCATCGTGAACATGGCAAAGCCGACCAGAATAAAACCGCGATAACGCGGGTCAAAATAGCTGAGTCGTGGCGCGTTGGGGTCGCGCGACTTATGGCAGGTGGTCGCCGGCAGCAACCGCCAGACAAAAAAGGCCGCAATCAAGGTGATCACTGCCTGTAAATACATGGGCGCCAGAAAATGAACACCGACAAACCAGGCCAATGCCGGCCCCACCATGGCTCCCACCTGATTAAAGGCATTGAGTTTGCCGATGCCTTTAACGCGATCGTGCAGCGTCGTCGCGTCGACCACGTAAGCTGACGATGCCGGCGTGGCGGCGGACATGATCACCGCGTGGAATACCCGGGTAACCAGCAACAACAGGTACAGACCAACCCCGCCAAGCAAGCCAGACAAACCAATCTGCGCCGCGCCGTTGAACGTGAGCGTGCCTCCGGTATAGCCCACCAGACCAAACAGAATAATCGGTTTGCGACCGCGGCGATCGCTCTGCCGCCCCCAGAAAGGCGCCGTCAGTGAAAAGATCAAAGCCGTCAGCGCCGACAGCGAGGTGATCGCCATTTCGCGCGGCGCAAACTCCCAACCCAGCGCAGGAATCGAAAAAACAATCTGGTCCAAACCGAGCTCACGACCGAGCATGGGCAGGATGGCAAACACCACGGTCTGCCCCATGCCGATGGTCATCATGGCAAAATAGAGCGTGGCCAGTCTGGGCGCAGATTTTTGCGCCGGCGGAGTGTCGTCCACGAGGGGTTCCTGATTGCGAGGGCTGGCAGCAGCCCGATTCTGTAAGGCGGAGCCGATCGACTCCGAAACGCTAATGGTACACTACCCGCCATAAGGACTAAAAATTGTCGGTGACAACTTGAGTTATTCCCAATCATTTTTGCTGCGTACTTTGAACCGAATTGAGCGGGTCGGTAATCGTCTGCCCCACCCGACCGCGCTGTTCGTTTACCTGTGTATTTTCATCGTCGCCTTGTCCTGGTTGAGCGCAACGGTGCAGGTGTCAGCCATTCACCCCGGCACCGGTGAAGAGCTTGCCGCACGCTCGTTGCTTTCAGGGGATGGGCTGCGCTGGATGCTAACCAACACCGTCAGCAACTTCATAGACTTTGCGCCGGTGGGCACAGTGCTAATTGCCATACTCGGCATCGGCCTCGCTGAACACTCAGGCCTGCTGGGCGCCCTGTTGGAACGCGTGGTGCGTGTCGCCAAGGGCTCGGCCCTCACCGGCAGCATTGTCTTTGCAGGAGTGCTGTCGAGCCTGGGTGCAGACTCAGGCTACGTGGTACTGGTGCCGCTGGCGGGACTGGCCTTTGCCAGTGCCGGGCGCCATCCACTGGCAGGCATCGCCGCCGCCTTCGCCGGTGTCTCCGGTGGCTACAGCGCGAATCTGGCTATCGGCCCACTCGACGCCATCCTGGCCGGGCTGTCCTCGGAAGCCGTGCAGCTGGTTGCCGATGACCGTGTTGCCAGCAGCGATAACTACTACTTTATGCTGGCTTCTACCGTGTTAATAACACTGCTTGGAACCCTGGTCAGCCAGCGCTGGGTAGAGCCGCGCCTGCCCGCCTGGCGGAGTGACAATGGACAGACACATAACTCCACCGAAGACACTCCAAGCTTTCGGTGGCTGCGCTGGTACTGCGGAGTCTTTCTGCTCGCCCTGCTCTGGGCGACCCTTCCCGACGATGCCCTGCTGCGACATCAGGAAACGGGCAGCCTGATCGGTTCGCCGCTCTTGTCTGGCATTGTCACCCTGATCGCGCTCTTCGCCGCTGGTGCGAGTATTGTTTTCGGCTATGAAAACCGCCGCTACCAGCGCGCCGACGATTGGATTGGGGGTATGGAACAAAGCATGGCCAGCATGGCGTCCTATCTGGTGTTGATGTTTTTCGCCGCCCAGTTCGTCAATTATTTTGCCTGGTCCGGGTTGGGCGCCATTGCCGCCATCAAGGGCGCCGCCTTGCTAGCGACCCTGAATCTGCCGGCCGCGCCGTTGCTGCTGTGTTTTATCTTATTGTGCGCCCTGATCAATCTGGTGATCGGCAGCGCCTCGGCAAAATGGGCCCTATTGGCGCCAATCTTTGTGCCCATGTTGTATTTATTGGGCATCTCGCCGGAAGGAACGCAACTGGCTTATCGGATTGGCGATAGCAGCACCAATATCATCACACCGCTGATGCCTTACTTTGGTGTCGTCGTGGCATTCGCCCAGCGCTATGACAAAGACCTCGGCATCGGCACCCTGATGGCAATGATGGTGCCCTACTCGCTGGCTTTTCTGCTTGGCTGGTCGATTATGTTGCTACTGTGGATGGGGCTGGGTTGGCCGATCGGGCCGGGGGGAGCTGAATTTCTGGTGCCGGCCGATTAAGCCCTGGCACCAGAATACTTACTGTCAGCGATTAACGCTCAGCCTTTAACTTCCGCTTCCATTTCCTTGAGGCCGACATGGCGCACGTCCTTGCCCTCGACAAGATAGATTACGTGCTCAGCGATATTGCGGGCATGATCGCCAATACGCTCAAGCGATCGCAAGGACCACATGATATTCAGCACGCTGCCAATACTGCGCGGATCTTCAATCATGTAGGTCACCAGGCTGCGCATCGCAGTGCCGTATTCTATGTCCACCGCATTGTCTTCCTGGGCGACACGCAGGGCCAGCGGGCTGTCAAAGCGGGCGAAAGCATCCAGTGCGTCGCGCACCATGCTGCCAACGTGGTCCCCGATATGACGAATTTCCAGATAGCTGCGCGACACCCCACCTTCATTGGCCAAGGCAATAGAATGCTTGGCGATCTTGGTGGCTTCATCGCCCATGCGTTCCAGATCATTCAGTGTCTTGCTGATGGCCAGCACAAGACGCAAATCGCTTGCCGCCGGCTGGCGCCGCGCCAGGATCAACGTACATTCTTCATCGATCTCCACTTCGAGATCGTTCACTTTGTTATCGCGCTGGGCAACTTCTTCGGCCAAGCCACTATCCAGGTTCATAAACGCTGAAATAGCATCGCGAACCTGTTTTTCTACCAGCCCGCCCATTTCCAGCATGCGCGTCTTGGCTTCATCCAGTTCAGCGTTGAACTGCTGAGAAATATGGTGCGAGTGAATATCTTTTTCCATGGTCTGCCCCTGCCGCAACCGAAATTAACCGTATCGTCCGGTAATATAGTCTTCCGTCTGCTTACGCGACGGGTTGGTAAACAGTGTATCCGTGTCACCAAATTCAATCAGCTTACCCATATACATAAAGGCAGTATAGTCAGAGACACGTGCAGCCTGTTGCATATTGTGGGTAACAATTACGATGGTATATTTGGATTTCAGCTCGTAGATCAGCTCTTCAATTTTCAATGTTGAAATCGGATCCAGTGCCGACGCCGGTTCATCGAGCAACAGTACTTCCGGCTCTACCGCAATGGTGCGGGCGATGACCAGACGCTGCTGCTGACCACCCGACATGCCCAGCGCGTTGTCTTGCAGACGATCCTTCACTTCATCCCACAGCGCCGCACCGCGCAAAGAACGCTCTACAACTTCATCCAGTACCCGCTTTTTATTAATGCCCTGAATTCGCAGGCCGTAGGCGACATTTTCATATATCGACTTGGGAAAAGGATTCGGCTTCTGGAACACCATGCCCACGTTACGACGCAAGGCTGCAGCATCTACCGACTTGTCATAGATATTGTGGCCATCCAGATTGATCTCACCTTTGATACGACAGCCATCCACCAGATCGTTCATCCGGTTAAAGCAGCGCAACAAGGTCGATTTACCGCACCCACTGGGTCCGATAAAGGCGGTAACTCGCTTGCGAGGTATCACCATGTTAACGTCGTGCAAGGCCTGCTTTTCGCCGTAAAACAGGTTCAGATCATTGACGGTCAGCGCGATTTCTTCCTTTTCCAACTTTCTGACCGCGGTGTCGCGACCAAGGGCATCCAGTTTGATGCCGTGGGTTCTCGCCTGTGTCGTTTCCGTGCTCATAGTGTCACCGTTCGATGTTAATTAGAGTTCCAGAGACTTGTACTTCTCACGCAGGTGGTTACGCAGTGCCACCGCACTGAGATTCAACAGCGCGATAATGACCACCAGCAGCAGCGCGGTCGCATAGACCAACGGCCGGGCCGCCTCAACGTTGGGACTCTGAAAACCCACGTCGTAAATATGAAAACCAAGGTGCATGAATTTCTGGTCGAGATGGAAGTACGGGAAATTCCCGTTTACCGGCAAGGTGGGGGCCAGTTTGACTACACCCACCAGCATCAGCGGCGCCACTTCACCGGCGGCTCGCGCCACCGCCAGAATCAACCCCGTCATCATCGCCGGGCTGGTCATCGGCAACACCACACGCCACAGAGTTTCAGCCTTGGTCGCACCCAGGGCCAGACTCCCTTCACGCAGCGCTTTGGGGATCCGCGACAGACCTTCTTCGGTGGCCACTATCACCACCGGCAGTGTCAGCAAGGCCAGCGTCAGCGAAGCCCACAACAGACCCGGGGTACCGAAGGTAGGTGCAGGCAGTGCCTCGGGAAAGAACACCTGATCAATTTCGGAACCGAGAAAGTAAATAAAGAAGCCGAGACCAAACACCCCGTAGACAATCGACGGCACCCCGGCCAAATTGTTTACCGCAATGCGGATGATCCGGTTCATAAGCCCCTGCCGCGCATATTCGCGCAGATAGACGGCCGCCACCACACCGAAGGGGGTCACGATGATCGACATAATGATCACCATGATGACGGTACCGAAAATCGCAGGGAAAATACCACCTTCGGTATTGGCCTCTCGAGGCTCATCCGTCAGAAATTCCACGAATTTGGCCAGGTAAAACCAGACCTTATCGAGAACATCCATGGCGTTGGGCTGAAAGGCGCGCACGATCTTGGCCAGACGCAACTCCACCTCGCGACCGCCCATTTCCTCGGCCACAATGGTGTCGCGATTAATCGCTTGATACAAGCCAGCCAGTTCTTCTTGATAGACTCGATACTCTGCGTCCAACGCCGCGCGCTCGGCGTCGATATCGGTCTGTCTTGTCGCGCGCTCTTCGGCGGACAGACCTTCGTCTAACTCGAGGCCGCGCTCACGCAAGCGCAATTTCTCCATTCGATAGTTGATCGCACCGATATCTTTCTTTTCGATCTTTTCAATCTTTTCGTGGAGCTCAAGAGCGCGCTCCAGGCGGCTCTCGAACTCCTCGCGGAGCACATCCGAACTTTGCTCGGCGGTCGTCACGGTACGGCCATCTTCCTTTACGCCGCGCAGATAACCGTAAAAGTTGCCCCACTCACGACGCTCCAGCACCATGATGTTTTCCGGATAACGGATATCGGACAGAAAATCCGACAGTATCCAGCTGAAATCAGCACCGGTGACATCGCGATTACCCAGCTTGATTAGCTCCCGGTCAAGAAAGCCCTTCTCGGTATCCAGATCAAAACCCGCACTGCGCAGCTGCTCGATCGGCACCGACTCTTTCTGGACTCGCTCGCCAATCAATACGCGCGCGCTTTCACCCGGGGGCGTATAGGTTGCCTGCATCACATCAGCGGGCCAGAAGTGCCCAAAACCGCGAACGGCAAGCAGGATTAACAAGCCCACAACCGCGATGGCACTGAGACTCACGGCAGCCGCGTTGACCCAGATGAAGGGCTCACCGCTGCGGACCCATTCGGCGAAAGAGTGACGTTTCTGTCGTTCCATTGGCATATCGATAACCCTACAGATTGCCGTAACGGTTGCGCAGTCGCTGACGGACAACTTCCGCCACCGTGTTGACTACGAACGTAAACATAAACAGTACAAAGGCAGCCAGAAACAGCACCCGATAGTGGCTGCTGTCCACTTCTGTCTCGCCAATTTCGACGGCGATATTGGCGGCCAGGGTACGCATGCCTTCAAAGATATTCATATCCATCACCGGCGTGTTACCGGTCGCCATCAGGACAATCATGGTTTCCCCGACGGCACGCCCCATGCCAATCATCAGCGCGGAGAAAATACCCGGACTCGCCGTCGGCATGACCACGCCCACCAGGGTTTGCCACGGCGTCGCGCCAAGCGCGAGCGAGCCATAGCTCAGGTGCTTGGGCACCGAGAAAATCGCGTCTTCGGCAATGGAGAAAATAGTCGGAATGACTGCGAAGCCCATGGCGATACCTACCACCAGTGCGTTGCGCTGGTCAAAGGATATGCCGAGCTCCGCGGTCATCCATGCTCGCATGTCGCCGTCGAACATCAGCCGCTCAACCGGCGCACTCATGGACACACACAGAGCAAAGATCGCAATTATCACCGGGGCAACAAGCAGCGGGTGCCAACCATCAGGCACATACTTGCGGTAACGCATGGGAATGAAATTCCACAACCAGGCAAACAGCAGGACGCCGACCGGCAGAAAGATGAAGATACTGAAAACGGCCGGTAGATGCTTTTCAACAAAGGGAGCCAGCCAAAGACCGGCCAGAAAACCGAGGATAACCGTCGGCAGGGCCTCCATCAGTTCAATCAGCGGCTTGACCTTGCGGCGCATCGCCGGGGCCATGAAGTAAGCGGTATAAATGGCGCCACAGATTGCCAGCGGCGCGGCGATAATCATCGCATAGAACGCGGCTTTCAGGGTGCCGAAGGCTAGCGGCGAAAAGCTGTATTTAGGCTCGAAATCGTTATTGGAGGCGGAGGACTGCCACGTGTAATCAGGCTCTGGATAACTTTCGTACCAGACTTTTTCCCACAGCACAGACCAGGACACTTCCGGGTGTTCGTTTTCGACCTTCCACACCAGAAAGTCACCGCCCCGGGTTTCCATCAACAGGGTTTCCGCTCGCGGAGCAATCGCCATCTGAAGGACGGGAGAAGGCAGTTGCTCGCTTGCCAGATGGCGCTGCGAGGTACTGTAATAGAGGTCGAGCTGCCCTTCACTGTTAACCGTGACGAAGCCCTTGCGGCGCTGCTCCGGGGTAACCGTTACGATGCCGCTCTTGTCAGAGTGGAATTTGCGGATTTTCTGCAGGCGAATGGCGCCGTCGGTATTGACGTTGAACCACTGGGCTGTCTCGCCGGCACTATTCGAGATCAGTAAGGAAACACCACCTAACAGAAACCGGGCATCGGTCAGCTGGGCATTATCAAACAACACCCCCGCGTCAGAGACCTCCTGATCGTCAATATCAATCAGGCGGTACTGACCTTTGGCCGACAACACATAGAGCCAGTCCTGGGTTGGGCCGAGCAACAGGGTATGGGGCTTGATATCGATATCCGGCAAATTGAGGGTTTCCTCAACCAGAGTCACCTCTTCGCTCAGAAAATCTTCTTCCTTAACCCAGCGCCGGGCCTCGATTCTGCCGGCAGCGGTGTAGCCAATCGCAACCATCGCCTCTTCAGAGTCTCGCAGCGCGATCTTGTGAAGGGCATCCTCTGTCAGTCGGATAGGTTCTCGACCATAGGGATATTGCATGACCGGGGTAATCAGGCGCTCATCATTGGGATAGCTGATCTTGTAGTGATGACGCGCTATTACCATACGGCCATCGGACAAGCCCACGGCGAAGATACGGCTGGTTTCCGAATCGATGGTGAAGCTCGTGACCTCGGCATCGGCCGGGAGCGCCAGCTGCCCCTCTTTAACCGTCGAGCCGTCGGCCACGCGGAAAAACGAATAGCTACCATCAGCGGCCAGTCTGAAACCGACTTCCGCCTGCTCTTCCACCGCGAGATGGAGAGTGGGCGCTGTCGAGCCAACCCGGCTGTACTGGTGAGCCTGCTCCATATGGGCAGACTGGAACAGCGGCATAATCTCGTACAGCAGATAGAAGAAGATCAGCAGGATAGCCAGCAAGACACCGGAACCGCCTGCGGTGATACCGACGGCGGCCGCTTTATCTTTGAACTTGCGCCACTGCGCGAAACGGGAAGTCCTACCCGCAAAAACAGGTTCGCTCACTCCTGGCTCCAGTCTATTCAGTCGAAGGGCGTATGATATGTCGTTTTTGTGACAGTATTGTTACACAAACAAAAACACGGTGCTTTCAGCATAAAAAAACGGCCATATCAATGATATGGCCGTTGTTCGAGTAGCGGGAGCTTATATCCCCAGCGCTCGCAAAGTCTTTTCTGCCACCTTGGCAGGCAAGGGAATGTAGCCGTCTTTAACCACAACTTCCTGACCCTGCT
>JBFHCW010000053.1:0-11836 GCA_041585035.1 Litorivivens sp. | reverse complement strand
CGAGAACCGCAGCACATGTAAAGTCGGGAGCAGGTTTACCTACGAGTACACCCATGGTGAATAACCTCCAGTGTGATTCAGGGATTAAAGAAAAATGCCGACCGGCAGCCCCGGTCTCAATGCGTGCAAGCATCATACACGCCCCCATCGATCAGGCACAGGTGATTTTTGACGATTTTTGATAGATAAATCCTATCGATTAAATTTGCTTCACCTATGGTAAATATAGCTTGAAACTGACAATCATTCTCATTAGCATTAAGGTCTTGTTTCAGATGGTATGCGAGCCCAAAGCCATGTTTGTCTGTATTTGCAACGGAGTGACTGACCGCGACATCCACCGCGCTATCGAGAGCGGTGACCGCAATTTTCGCCAGGTGAGCAGATCACTGGGCGTTGCCAGTCAATGTGGCAGTTGTGAAGAGCTGGCCCGTGAAATCATCGAAGAGTACAAATTGCAGGCCAGCGACGCCGCTCCCTTCTACGCAGCCGTGTAAACAGCAATCACTTGCATTCGCCTTTCTATTAAATATCCTTTTACAATCAGTTACTTAGCTTGACACCCCACCCTATTCTGATAGCCTGAAAGTCTCGCTTTATGGAGGGACTGCCATGAAAGGCGACAAGAAAGTCATCGCTATACTCAACAAGGTTCTCGGTAACGAGCTGGTCGCAATCAACCAGTATTTTCTGCATGCGCGGATGTACAAGGACTGGGGCCTGAAGGAGCTCGGCGAGCACGAGTACCACGAGTCCATCGATGAAATGAAGCATGCCGATAAACTGATTGAGCGAATCCTGTTTCTGGAAGGCCTGCCCAATCTGCAGGACCTCGGCAAACTGCTGATCGGTGAAAATACCGAGGAAATGCTCAAGTGCGACCTGAAGCTGGAATTGAAAGCCATCCCGGATCTGAAAGACGGCATTGCCTACTGCGAAGAAATTGGCGACTACGTCAGCCGGGAACTGCTGGAAGACATTCTCGAATCGGAAGAAGAGCACATCGACTGGCTGGAAACCCAACTCGGACTGATCGATAAGGTGGGCCTGCAGAACTACCTGCAGTCCCAGATGAGCTGAGCCACGTCACCCCATATTTCGCTGCAACTGGGCAATCAGTTTCTGCTTCATCGGGATCACCCAGTTTTCTTTCAAAGCGGGCGACAATAACCCCGCGTCTTCGAGTTCGTCACACAGTTTCATCTGATGGGCCAGATCAAACATATCAAACTGCCGAACGATCTGGCAGTTGTCGTTCAGCGTGAGAAAAGAGATGCCCGGTGTTTCCCGATGCGAACCATCTTCACGCAATCCCGGCCCCCGGTTCATCCAGTGGGTGATGATCTCGTTACCCTCTCCCACATAAAAACCCTTATAGGGAAAGGTCCAGTCTTCCCAGCCGTGCTGCATATCCCGGCCGTAATGGGTGGCCTTGATTTGATCTGTACCGCGCGCTTCCACCAGAATGACACCGGCGTATTCACAGGTGTAAACACACTCCGGCGCGTAGATTTCATCGACAAAAAACGTCCATTCGTTGCGACGATCAGCCTCGGCGTGATAGCTGATGTATTTATCGATAAAGGCTTTTTTCTGATCCACTGACAAACTCGCCACAGGCCACTCCCTTTTTATCTTTTCATCGAGTCTAGCGCAGCCGCCGGCTCTCCTCTATGCCATACACAGCAACAAGGCCTTGGGCTACGCCAAATGAGGGAGGTGCTTCACTCACCTTTGAATCTGTCTTCAAAGGGCAAACGCGCCTCCGAAATCACATACTGGCGAATGGCTTCGCTCTCGGTTTCATCGAGGTCTGAGGCAAACACCGGCATGCCCTGCCCGGCTCTGGCGCCGCCCAGCACCACACTGTTCCAGGCGTCTTTAAGTCCGAGCAACGGTGACCAGCGCAAGTCGGGCAGCAGGCCACTGGAAACAGCATGATCGCCATGACACACCAGACAGGACGCGTTATAGAGAGCCTGCCCCTCGGCAATGACTTCGGCGGTCGCTTCCTGCTGCGGCAGTGAGGGCTTGGTTGAGGCGCGCGTTGCGAGCTCCGGCAAGGAGGCCTTACCGCCCAGTTTGAAGACCAGCAGTCGACCCACACCGGGCGCGCTTTCAGCCGGGAACAGGCCGCCGTAGATCAAGGCAAAGGCACCGCCCCACCCTGAGGCAACAGCGATATATTGTTCGCCATCAAGCTCATAAGAGATCGGCGGGGCCACGATACCGGTCTGGGCAAAATGATCCCACAACCGCTCACCGGTCGCCGCATCATAGGCCACCAGTTTTGCATCCGCGTTGCCTTGAAACACCAGCCCCCCCGCTGTCGCCAACACGCCCCCGTTCCAGGGGCTGTTGTGTTCCACCTTCCAGGCCGGTTTCTGCGTTACCGGATTCCAGGCCAGCAAGCGTCCCTTTACAGCTGCACGCAGGGCAAGATATTGGGCCTTGTCCGTAGGTAGCGAACCGAGACCGGGATTGGCGCCCACGTTCCAGCCCACATCACTTTGCTGGAAGTTTTCGTCATCACCATAGACATAGGGTGTTTCCAGAACCGGAATATAAACCAAGCCGGTCTTTGGGCTGAACGCGGTCGGGTGCCAGTTGTGCGCCCCGAGCGGCCCCGGCAACTGTAGGTAGGGCGCCCGCTTGCCCCAGCGGGCTTCCGGAACCTCTACCGGACGGCCCGTTACCGGATCGATATGGGTAGCCCAGTTCACCGGCACATAATTATTGGCGGAAATCAGCTCACCGGTTTCCCGGTCAATCACGTAGAAAAAGCCGTTTTTGGGCGCCTGCATGATCACCTTGCGCTTGACGCCTTCGATGGTCAGCTCGGCCAATACCAGATGCTGGGTAGCGGTGTAATCCCAGGTTTCGCCCGGGGTGGTCTGGTAGTGCCAAACGTATTCACCGGTATCGGGTTTAACCGCAACGATGGAGGACAAAAACAGGTTGTCCCCGCCTTCCGGGCTGCGAATAGCCTGATTCCAGGGCGAGCCGTTGCCCACACCAAAATAGAGAAGGTCCAGCTTCGGGTCATAGGCCATCGAATCCCAAACCGTGCCGCCACCGCCGTACTGCCACCAGCGTCCGGTCCAGGTTTTGGCGGCCTCGGCCATGATCTCTGACTCATGACCTTCGTGCGGATTGCCCGGCACCGTGTAAAAGCGCCAGACCTGCTCGCCGCTATCGGTGTCATAGGCGGAAATGTAGCCGCGAACACCAAACTCGGCACCGCCGTTGCCAATCAGCACCTTACCCTTCACCACCCGCGGCGCCCCGGTGATGGTGTAGGGTTTACTCTGATCGACTGTCACCACGTCCCAGAGTTTTTCACCACTCTTGGCATCCAGCGCAATCAGGCGGCCATCGATGGTGCCGGTATAAATCTTGCCCTGCCAATAGGCCACGCCGCGGTTCACCACGTCACAGCACAAATCGGCGGCCTTGCTGCGATCCACTTTCGGGTCAAACCGCCAGAGCGGCTGCCCGGTGCGCGCATCAATCGCATACACCACATTCCAGGTCGCCGTAGCGTACATCACACCGTTAATAACCAGCGGCGTGGTTTCGATTCCGCGACTGGTGCCCAGATCGAAGCTCCAGGCGAGCCCGAGCTCATCAACGTTGTCGCGATTTATTTGCTTGAGCGGAGAAAAACGCTGTTCGGAATAAGTGCGCCCATGACTCAACCACTGCTCAGGATGCTGCTCGGCATCGACGATATCGGGGTGTACCGCTGCAGGCGCAGGCACCTCTTTTGAACAGGCGCTGACCAGTAAAGCCAGAGCAACCACACTGAACCCTTTATGCATTATTTTCTCCTACTCGGCAGCATGTGTCGGGTGAGCATATCGACTGAGTTCAACGGTGTACAGACGTAAAAAAATCCGCTGGCGTAACCGCCAGCGGATTCAGGGAGACAACTGGATGGTGTTGAAATCAGTACAGGTAGTAGCGAACACCAAAGTTGAAGCTGTTGCCGCGGTAATCCATATCCAGCGCGCGGTTATCGTCTTCCAGCACGATATCCGGCTCGCCAGCATAAACCCGGTAACCCAGATCCAGGGTCAGGTTCCGCGTTACAGCATAGGTCAAACCGGTGCCCGCCTGTGCCATGAGGAACTCGTCATCGGCCGGCCCCTGGCGCAGCTGCCCCACACCCAGACCCATGCCCACGTAGTAACCGAGAGGCGAATCGGTAAATTTGAAGTCGCGCCAGAAGCTCGCCATCACGCGGCGTGACTCGATAAAGTCTTCCTTGGACTCCGGCGATTTGATACCGAAGTCGCCTTCCCGGTATTCAAACTCGGTACGCCAGCCATCACGATTGACGAAGCCCACGTTGATGGCCGGATGACGGTCAGTATCAAAGCGGCCGCGATAGTCGCGAGCGATTATGAAACTGGAACAACCCAGCGGGGTACAGGTTTGCACCCGTTCACGGTCGTGAATCGTGTTGTTGTTGATGGTGCTCTCATAGGAGGTAGCACCGATATACCAGGTATCCCGAGCCCACGTCTGGGCACTGAAACCCATCAGCATGGACAAACCGGCAACCGCGACCCCTTTATACAAACGCATACTTCCTCCAATGGCTATCGTTTGAAATTTTCTGTGCGCATTGTACTTGTCTCACGTTAACGAAAGCTGAACAGTTTCACTTTGTCGCACTTCATAACCTGCGCTGGCATCTAATTGTGGATTATTAACAAGCTGTAAAGCGCCTCCACAGCCGCCCCATTGCACAATAGCGCCAAATAACAGGAGTCAGTGATGAGTGAATTTACCCCGCCCGAAGGCTTTTCGCCGATGCCACTGGACGGCAGTTTTAATGACGCCTTTGCGCCGGTATACCTGCGCTTTGATGGAAATGGCCCCCAGGTTGGCTTGCAGGTGGCAAAGAAGCACCTCAACCCGATGGGTATTTGCCATGGCGCCGTGTACATGGCGCTGTTTGATATCGCCTTTGCCTGCGTCATCGGCTTTAAACTTGGCAAGTTTGCCGGTACGCCCACGATGAATATCAATATCGATTACATGGCGGCATCGAAAGAAGGGGAATGGCTCCAGGTCAACGCCGAATGCCTTAAAACCACGCGCACTGCTGGTTATACCCAGGGGCGTATTGTGATGGGCGACACCATCAAGGCCGCCGCCAGTGGGATATTCCGCCTCCCGGACGATCTAGAAAAGGCGCCCGGCATGGGCACGGGTGAATTGCTTAAAAGCCAAGCACAAACTAGCTAAAGGGTATGGGGGTTCACCATTACGCCCCCGTCCACATCCAGCGTGGTGCCCGTTATAAAAGAAGCGCGGTCAGAGCAAAGATAAGTCACCGCGTCAGCTACCTCCTCCGGCTCCCCTAGCCGCCGCATCGCGTGCACCCCGGCGGTATGCTCTTCCGCACCCGGCACCTTGGCGAAATAATCGACAATCGCCGGCGTGCGAATTCCGCCGGGATTAATCGCATTCACGCGAATATTTTTCTGGGCATACTCGGCCGCCGTGGTGCGAGTCAGGGCGATCACACCGCCCTTGGCCGCACTGTAAGGCGCCTGCATGGCTTCACCGCGCACGCCTGATAGAGACGCAATATTGACGATGGCTCCACCGCCCTGCTTCAGCATTTGCGGGATTTGGTACTTCATGCACAGCCATACGCCCTTCAGGGAAACGTCCTGCGCCAGCTGCCAGTTTTTCTCGTCAATATCCGGCACCAAGGCAAAGCCGCCGCCAAACGCGGCATTGTTGCTGGCGCAATCCAAGCGACCAAAGGCGGCCACCGTTTGCTCAACCATCGCCTTTACATCTTCGGCCTTGGCCACATTGGCACGAACCGCCATGGCCTCTCCGCCTGCCTCGCGAATCATCGCCGCGGTTTCTTCAGCGGTTTCCAGGTGGTAATCCACCACCGCCACGCGTGCGCCGTCTTTGGCAAACATCAGGGCCGTGGCGCGACCAATGCCGCTGCCACCACCGGTCACCAGACCGACCTTTCCTTCGAGCAACATTTATTTCGCCTCGCCGAAGAGTTTCTTGTGCAACTGGGGCGCGAAGATTACTGCGCGATGATGCTGCTCGAGAGCCGCCTCGTCGCTGGCCAGCCAATAGACAATATCGGCGATCGCCTGCGGCGGCGTCGGGTTGAAGCGCGCTGCGATCTTGTCGTCAAAGCCATTGGCCTTCATTACCTCGGTCAACACAAAGCCCGGCTCTACCGAGAAAAAGCGGACGTCGCTGGCTTTATGCTCAACCCGCAGCGAGGGCATCATGCGAATAAGTGCAGCCTTTGAGGAGGGATAGGCAAAGCCCCAACCGCCTTCGTCAGCCGGTGCAGGCGGATCGCTCAGCGCAGAACCCGACACCATATTGATCACCGCACCGCTGTTGCGCTCCAACATGCCCGGCAACAACTTCTGCACCAGTGCCAGCGGGGTCAGCACATTGCCGCGGTAGATTTTTTCAACCTGCTCAAGCTCCACCTCCAGCACCCGTTGCATATTGCCGGGGCCCTGATAGCAGGCGTTGTTGAACAGCACATCCACCTTGCCGAAGTGCGCCAGCGCCTGATCGGCCGCGGCCAGTACCGACGCCATATCCAGAATGTCCGAGCGCAGTAACAAGACTTCTGAACCGAATTCTCTTGCCGCCGCCGCTGTGGATTCCAGCGAACCGGGCAAGGCGGTGGTGGTTGACTCCCAGCTGCCGTATTCGTGCTGTTCACCTTCCTTCAGGGTGCGCGCGGTCAACACCAGATCGTAACCGTGACGGGCAAACTCCACCGCCGTGACGGCGCCAATGCCCCGGCTGGCGCCGGTGATAAATGCTACGGGGCGACTCATGTCACTGCCCTCCCAATGGCCGGTCTTCGGTCCAGACCACATTGAGATCCCGCTTCAGATATTTTGCAACGCCGTCGCGAATCTTGATGGTTTCCTGATAGCGAATGCCCATATCCATCTTGTGCTCCACCTCGTCTTTCACATAAAAATGCGAGGCAATGCAGTAGGTTTCACCGCTGTAGGTATCACCCTCCCACTCGCCGAACTGGGAACCAATCAAATGAAAGGTGCGGCTGTACTGCCGCAAAAACTCCAGGTTGTCGATAAACACCTGTCGCGACTCGGCGCCAAAGCCGGGGCCGTGCTGGGTAAAGTCCGGCCACATGATGTCTTCGGCCTCTTCAAACACGCGGTCATCAACAATCCGTACGTACTGGTTGGCGAGCTGCCAGGGAATATTATTGTTATCCATCGTTTGATCCTCTACGCGAATTGTTTTTTGACTTCGGCCAAGCGCCCGAAAAACTCATCAAACATCGCCACGTCATACACAAAGTACAGCGGCAGAATTTCAATGTAGGTGGCACCGGCTTCAAGCATGGCAGGGATGGTATCAATGGTGGCCTGGTAGTCCGGGTTGCCGTTCGCATCAAACTTATGCTCGACCATGGCGCGCACCTGCAGCTCGGCGGGGTCACGACCCGCGTCTTCAAAGGCCCGGCGCAGTGCTTTGACGCCCTCACCAAACACGGCGGGGTCCTGTTCGATGGGAATCCAGCCATCGGCCACCTGCGCAATGGCTTTGCAGTTTTCCTCGTTGGCTTTCACGCCGACCCAACAGGGCACGGTTTCCGGTGCCGGGCGACAGTAGATGTCGTTGAAGGCAATTTTCTCGCCCTGGTAACTGGCCGGCGCATTTTTCCACAGCGCCTTCATTGCACCAATTTGCTCGAACATATAAGACTTGCGCCCGGCAAAAGGCAGGCCCGAGGCCTCAAATTCCTCCCGCTGCCAGCCTGTACCCAGCCCCATCACCACACGACCGGGTGCCAGTGCGTCCAGCGTGCCAACCTGTTTGGCCAGCAGCGCCGCCGAGCGCAGCGGTGAAATCAGAATGCCCTGAGACAGTTCGATCTTGTCGGTAGAACCGGCTATCGCCGCCTCGATGGTCATGGGCTCCAGCCAGGGCGTCTCCGGCGGCGAAGGGAACTCACCATAGGGGTAGCGGTCAGTGCGACTGCCCATCACCACGTGATCGGTCATGGACAGCTGGTCGATACCAGCCGCTTCCGCTTTTTGGGCAACCTCGATCAAACCTCTGGGGCTGCCGCCGTAGAGATTCTCCAAACCATAAATACCAATACTCAGCTTAAAGCTCATGTTGTGCGCTCCTTGTTAAATCCGTTTGTTTGAATGTGTTTTTGGATACGTTGAATGTCGTTTTGAACCAGCGCTCCCAGCGCCGAGAGGGTGCGCTTGAGCGAGGTTTCCCGATCCAGCTCACCGCGCCGATAGGCCAAAGCAAAGTTTTTGGTGACCGCCGTACAGTTGTCGAGCAACAAGCGGGCGGAAAGCTCATCGGCCCCCAGCTCGGTAAAATAGCGTTGCCAGCGGTATTCATAGCGGCTGACCAGTTCCCGGTGATAGTTTTGAAAATCTTCATTGAGCTCCGGCACGGTGCGCAGAATCAAACCCGCACAACCGTACTCATCAATCACATCCCAGATCAGGTTTTCCAGCCGCGTGCTCAGACTGTGATCTCCCGCCAGAAAACCCTTGATCGCCTGATACTGCTCCTCGCAGGTAAATCGCTCTTCCAGGCGGCGGTAAAAGGATTCGGAAATGGCAAAGTACAGATCAGACTTTTGCGGAAAGTAGGAATACACCAACGGCCGCCCGCAACCGGCAAGCTCGGCAATACGGGCATGTTTGAGGGCATCGATACCTTCAAACTCGACAATGTAGGCAGCAACCTTGATCAGTTGCTCCCGCCGCTCTTCGCGTGATGCCCGCTGATTGAGCGTCTGCAGGGTCTGGCGATGCTGGGCTGCTGGCAAGGGAACACTCCCGACGGATCCGTGTTGCTACATTCGCCCTCTGTTGACATTTTGTCAATAAGGCAAGGTCAGCCGTTTGGAGTAGTCAGACCATCAGATCAATAGAACAGCAATGGGTGACTGGCGTTATTGTCCTGCATTGACGCCAGATCGAGGTCTTCTTCGGGGTAGAGGGTGGTTATGGTCAGTCGCGGCTCAGAGACAAAAGCATTGGGGCCGAGCGCCCCGGCCATGGTGCTGACACTGAAAAAACGCCGCAAGGCGCCTTCTACATTCAGCTGCACCCGAAAACTGGCCATCGGCTCGGTGCGCGCCGCGCGTTGCTGCCAGTCATCCGGCACACTGGGAAAGGCAGTCAGCCGCTCCAGTGTTTGCCAGGCCTGATCGTCGCCGGTAAACAAGGCCGCTTGCTGAATCGACATAAGAATAGCCGACAGGGTGTCTTCCCAGTCACTGACGATATTGCCCGCCCCGTGGCGATCAAAGATAAAGTCGTAATGATTGCGCACATTGGCGAGCTCGTCGGCAGGAACGACGCGCGAATAGAAACTCACCCAACCGCGGTTCACCATCAACAGATTGGCAGCACCGTCCATTACGGATGCGGGGTAAGGGTCGAGTGCCCGCAAGTTCATAATCATCGCCTTGCGCAGCCACTTAAGCTCAGGCGCATTGAAATCCAGTCCGTCACTGACCGGCGCGTAGCCGCCCGCCAACAGCAGGTGATTGCGGTCACGCCTGCCGAGCTCCAGCGCCTCGGCCACTTCTATTACCATGGTTTCACTGGGGCGGCTGGAACCGTTTTCCAAGCGGCTGATATGCCGCGGCGAACTACCTAAGCGGAAGGCCAGTTCTTCCTGACTAACCTTGTGCACACTGCGCCAAAAGCGCAGAAACCGGCTGAAGACACTGTTTGAATCGTTTTTGTGCCGTTCGTTGTTGGACATCGAGGCGCCAAGTATCTGAGGACGCGTTATTTTTTACGCGCTGGCGCCAGATTGCAAGCGGGCCCTCACGCCCGCTCGTATCTCAAATTACTTGTTCTTGCCGGGCAGCGTGCCCATCATTTTGCAGATGATGCTCAGCATCACCTCATCCGCACCGCCGCCGATGGAAGTAATCCGCGTATCGCGATAGGCCCGCGCCACCGGGTTATCCCACATAAAGCCCATACCGCCCCAGTACTGAAGACAGGAATCCGTGACTTCGCGCAGCAAACGTCCCACTTTTAATTTGGCCATTGAGGCTTTCATGGTGACATCTTCACCGTGCACATAGCCTTCAACCGCGTCATATGTCAGTGCCCGCAACGCGGCAACTTCGGTTTTCAATTCCGCCAAACGAAAATGCACTACCTGATTGTCGAGCACAGATTTGCCAAAAATCTTGCGCTCACGGGTGTAGTCGATGGTTTGATCAATCAGCGAATCCATGGTTTTCAGGCCACCGGCTGCCGCATAGAGGCGCTCCTCCTGAAACTGCAGCATCTGATACACAAAGCCCTGCCCTTCTTCACCAATGCGATTTCGCTGCGGCACGCGCACATTGTCGAAAAATACCTGCGCAGTATCGGACGAGCGCATCCCCAGTTTGTCCAGGCGTTCGGAAAAGGACACGCCGGGGGTATTGGTCGGCACGATAATCAGCGATTTATTCAGGTGGGGCTTGTCGTCACTGGTATTGGCTAGCAGGCACAGGTAATCCGCCTGCGTGGAATTGGTAATCCACATCTTGCTGCCGTTGATAACGTAATCGTCGCCATCCTTGCGAGCCGTGGTTTTGATCGCCGCCACATCCGAACCTGCATGGGGCTCGCTGACGGCAATGGAAAACACGGCATCGCCTGCGATAGCGGGCACCAGGAATTCTTTTTTAATGTCATCGCTGCCAAATTTGGCCAGCGCCGGTGTGGCCATATCGGTTTGCACACCGATCCCCATGGCTACGCCACCACTGTGTATCAAGCCCATTTCCTCGATGAACACGACCTGATAGCTGTAATCGAGCCCCATGCCGCCATACTCGACGGGCTTGTTAATGCCGAGCAGCCCCAGGTTGCCCAGCTTTTTGAAAACCTCGTGTGCCGGGAAAATACCTGCCTCTTCCCAGGCATTGGAAACCGGGTTGATTTCCTTTTGAATAAACTGGGCAGCGGTATTGCGAATGGCTTCGTGCTCTTCGGTAAAGCGCATGGTGTTGCTCCTGGTTCAATTTTTTAATGTTCGCGTTGGGCTCGCTCCCTCACCCCAACCCTCTCCCAGAGGGAGAGGGTTAGGGTGAGGGCGTTTTTTCGTTAAAACAACTCCGGCGCATCCTCAAAGGGATATTTCACTGGCTTGAACAAGGCCTCGTCGCGACCGATGGCTTCCGCCCGCTTAAAGGCCGGCCTCGCTTTCAGCCGCGCCCAGTAGTCATTTACCTGCGGTTCGTAAAACTGATCGAGACCCAGACTTTCACCCAGATACAGCGCATAGCCGATGGCAATGTCGGCGACGGTGAAGCGCTTATCGCAAAGAAACTCCCGCTCCGCGATGTGGGCATTGAGTCGCTTCAGGCGTTTGATAAACCAGGTGCTGTAGTCTTCCACCGCCTGCGGCAGGCGCCGGTCTTTGGCCTCCAGTTGCGAGTACCGCAGTGCAATGGTTTGCGGAAAGGTGAGGGTTGCATCCGAGTGGAACAGCCAGTTGAGGTAGTCTCCGTACTCGGCATGTCCGACCGGCACACCGAGTTCTGCGTGCTTCCAGGTTTCCACCAGATACAGGCAGATACCGGACGACTCCGTCATCTCTACCTCACCGTGAGTAAAAAACGGCACCGTGCCGAGCGCGTTGATATCCAGATAGTCGCGTTTGAAAATCCGCGGAGGGAAAGGCAGCAATTCCAGATCGTAATCGATGCCCATTTCTTCCAGTGCCCACAGGGGGCGAAGTGAACGGGCACTGTAACTGTGCCAGAGTTTGGGTTTGCTCATACTCATTCCTACAGTTG
>JBFHCW010000052.1:0-12090 GCA_041585035.1 Litorivivens sp. | reverse complement strand
TGTTGGCAACAACCCCAACCGCAATAAGCAACACGCCTTTCATTTTACGGCGGATAACTGCATCGGTTGTCACGCCTGTGAGGCGGCCTGTTCCGAGAAGAACGACAATCCCGCGCATATCAGTTTTCGCAGTGTTGGTTACGTTGAGGGTGGAACCTATCCGGACTTTCGCCGGATGAATATCTCCATGGCCTGCAACCACTGCGACAACCCGGTGTGCCTGAAGGGTTGTCCAACCCGGGCCTACACCAAGCACGCGGAGTATGGCGCGGTGCTGCAGGATCCGGAAACCTGCTTTGGCTGCGGCTATTGCACCTGGGTGTGCCCCTATAATGCCCCGCAGCTCGACCCGATCAAAGGTCAGGTGTCCAAGTGCAATATGTGTGTGGATCGGCTCGAAGTGAATCTGAAGCCTGCCTGCGTGTCGGCCTGTCTGGGCAATGCCCTGAACTTTGGGGTGGTGGAAGATCTGCCGGAGAACCGCGAGCAGGGCAAGGTGTCCATCCCCGGTTTTCCCGACCCGGAGATCACGCACCCGAATATCCGCTTCCAGCAAGTCAAGCATATGCCGGATGAGGTGACCCGTCCGGACGGCATGCCGGTGAAGTATCACAAAGACGATGACGGGCAGTATCGCCCGGTGGTCGATCAGAAAAAAGGTGTCGAGCGCCACTGGAACCTCAAGCGACTGAGTTCGCGGGAAAATCCGCTGGTGATGTTTACGCTTTCAAGCCAGGCGGCGCTGGGTTTGTTCTTCAGTCTGTTTCTGGGTACTCAGGCGGGTATCGAGCCGCTGCAAGCGCTGCGTGACTCGGTAATGTACGTGCCACTGGTGGCGCTGGCGGTTGCGTTCGCCGGGCTCGGCATGCTGATGTCCGCCACGCATCTGGGTAAGCCACTGCGTTTTTACCGGGGCTTTAATAACCTGCGTCACTCTCCGGTTTGCCGAGAGGGGCTGGGTATTCTTCTGTTTATGGTCTTTGGCGGCCTGCATCTGTTGGCGGCCCTGCCGGACAACAGTGTGTTTCAATCGCTGCTCGGTGATTGGGGCAGCTATCCGGTGCTCACCCAGGTCTTCGGCTGGCTGGCCATACCCTGTGGAACGGTGGGGCTTTACTACATGTATCGCTGTTACCGAATCCCGGCGCGCCCCTTCTGGGACCACTGGCAGACCGGTAGCAGTTTTGCCGGCACCAGCCTGGTGTTTGGCGGTCTGCTGCTTGGCTTGATCGGTGTGCCGACGCTGCTGTGGCTGGCACAGCCGGCCGACTCGCTGATTGTGCTCTGCGCTGCCCTGGTCTGTGTGGGCACGGTACTGGAAGCCGTTGGTTTGTGGCGCCATGCTACTGATATGAACGTGGGCAATAACGAGGGGAGCGCGTCGCACTATGTGCAGAGCACCGTGTTTGGCAAGAGCTACACACTGCGTAACGCACTTCTCGGCGTTAACCTGGCGCTTTCAGTCGCGCTGTTAAGTGGTGTGTTCAATGGTTGGGCTGTTCTGCCGCTGGCCGTGCTGTTAGCCCTTACCGCGCTCGCGGTGGCGGTGATCGGCAGAGCGTTGTTCTATGTGCTGGTAATACCGACCACCATGCCTGGCGCCTTCTTCTGGAAGAACAAGGATTTTGAAGAGCACGCCCGTGAGATCGGGCTGGCCCACATGCCACAGGTGGGGGTGGTTTACCACAACCACTGAGTATCAGGTGTCGCAGACACCGCTGTTTAAGCGCCATCGCGCAATGTCGGTATCGGCATTGCGCGATGGCGTTTCTGTTACTAGAAAATTCTACTGCGCGACATAAACCCTCCTGACCAAACGACCAGAAAGGCTTTACGACAAGCCAAAAAAAACCCGGGCAAGCCCGGGTTCTTTAAAGCAGATTATGGCTTACACGAACTGTAGCAGAGCCAGAATCACAACGGTCAGACCAATGCTGCAGTGAATAACACCTTTCACTGTGGTCATCGGGCCGGTTTTACCAAAGATGGCGTTCAGCTGGAGAGCGGCAATCAATGCGAGTGCGATCCACAAGCCCAGCGGCAGGCTGCTTGCGCCGTAGCTGGCAGCGCCAGTGCCGTGGAAAGACCCCATCATGCCAAGCAGCATCGGGCCGGAGAACAGGGTGTTGGTGCGCGAAGCTAGGCCGGCTTTCGGCGCTGCAGTCGCTGCGTCACCTTCGGTGATGCCACAAACAATCTTCTGGTTCGGCCAGATGATCAGCCAGACGTTGAGGAACATCAGCGTGCCCAGGGTAGCACCCACAATAATGTAGGAATCCCAGCCGTGGGCCTGACGAACCAGCTCGAGCAGCACAACACCGGTCAGGAAGGTAAACATGGCGCCCCAGCGGAACCACCACAGCGCACGCGGCGCCAGCTTTTTCACGGCGTCGGCCTTGGCGCCCGCTTCGGCTTCCTTGAAGTATTCGGTCTGAACAAAGTTGAAGTAGTAGAGCAGGCCGATCCACGTAATGCCGAACAGCACGTGCAGCCAACGGAACAGAAGGTCGGTGGTGATAACGTTTTCCATAGCGATCCCTATCAATTGTGGCAAATTGAACTTTTATGACTCCTCGCCCTCTGACGATCTGCGAGGAAAGCTTGTTGTCGCCGCAGTATAGCAAAAAGAATGAAAAGCTAGAAATATCGATGGTTTGCGTCGTTCACTAAGTGTTCGATGTAAACGCCAACTGCAGCACTTTTGTCCGTGTCAGGCAGCTGTCATAATGCTGGCCGCGCACTGCATTCAGGAGTAGCCATGACCCATCCCAGTAGACCCGACGGCATCAAGCCGGACGCCGACGACATTCAGGCCTATCAGCGCGAGCGCCGGACCCGTATTGTGGATAGGATTGGGGATGTGCCTGACGTAAAAGGTGGCGGTGGTGGGTCCATCGGCGGCGGCTGGCTGCAGTGGCTGGTGATCCTGCTGTTGCTGGGTGGCGCCTACTATCTCTACCAGCAGCTGGATCTGGCCAAAGCCCAGCTGGTTCTGGATGAGCAGCGTATTTTGCGCCTTGAAAAGCAACTGAATATCACCGACGAAAGTGTATCGGAGTCCAGTGATCAGTTTCAGAAGCAGATGGAGTTCCTCGATACCGAAATTCGCAAGCTTTGGGATAACGTCTGGAAACGCAGCAAAGAACAGCTGGCCGAGCACGAAACCAAGATCGGCAAGCTGGAAACCAGTCTGGCTTCGATCAACAAGCAATTTGAAAGCCTGAGCGCCAAAGTGGCCGCGGTAGAAAAAAACAATGCCGCCGACAAGAAAGAGCTGGCTTCGCTGAAGGTGCAGCTGCAGAAAACGCGCGATATGACGGAGACCAACTGGAGCGAAATTGCGGATTTGAAGGCAGGGGGTAACGTTGCAGAGAAAGTGGCGAAGCTGGAATCGCGGGTCAAGGCTAACGAGGAGTGGCTTGAGTCAGTCAACGCGTTCCGCAAACAGGTGAATCGCGACATAACCAATCTGCGCACCACCATGCAGGGCTATCATGGCAGCAGCGCCCCCTAGGCCGCGCCAACCGATGAAAGCCGATCCACACTGAGGTATACTGCCGCCCCCAATTCTCGCGGGTGGGGCGGCTGGTGACGGTTACCGGAACGCTCGGCTCGCAGTACAGTGAGGCAGCCGATGACCGTAATCCGTAAAGACGACCTGATCAGCACCGTGGCTGATGCCCTTCAGTATATTTCCTACTATCACCCCGTCGATTTTATCCAGGGCGTCTATCAGGCCTACCAGCGTGAGCAAAACCCTGGCGCCAAAGATGCGATGGCGCAGATCCTGATCAATTCCCGCATGTGCGCCGAGGGCCATCGCCCGATCTGTCAGGACACCGGAATTGTTACGGTCTTTCTGAAAGTGGGCATGAACGTGCAGTGGGAAAGCGATATATCGGTGACCGATATGGTCAACGAAGGGGTTCGCCGCGCCTATAACCATCCGGACAACGTGCTTCGAGCGTCCATCCTGTCCGACCCTGACGGTGCCCGTCAGAACACCAAGGACAACACCCCGGCGGTAATTCACTACGAAATCGTGCCAGGCGACAAAGTCGAGGTCTATGTGGCGGCCAAGGGCGGCGGCAGTGAAGCCAAGTCCAAGTTCGCCATGCTTAACCCCTCCGATTCAGTGGTGGACTGGGTGCTGGAGCAGGTGCCGAAGATGGGCGCCGGCTGGTGTCCGCCCGGTATGCTCGGCATTGGTATCGGCGGCACTGCCGAGAAAGCGATGCTGGTGGCCAAGGAGGCTCTGCTCGACCCCATCGATATCCACGAGCTGCGTGAGCGCGGCCCGTCAAACCGCTCCGAAGAGCTGCGGCTGGAGCTGATGGAGAAGGTCAACAAATTGGGCATTGGCGCTCAGGGGCTGGGCGGCCTGACCACCGTGCTGGATGTGAAAGTTAAAGACTACCCGACCCATGCCGCAAACAAGGCTGTTGCCATTATTCCCAATTGCGCTGCAACCCGTCACGCCCATGTCACCCTCGATGGCTCCGGCCCCGCCACGCTGGCGCCGCCGTCGCTGGAAGACTGGCCGGAAATTACCTGGGAAGTAGGTGAAGGCGTACGCCGTGTCGATCTGAATACCGTCACAGCGGAAGACGTTAAAGCCTGGAAGCCCGGTGAAACCATTCTGCTGAACGGCAAAATGCTGACCGGCCGCGATGCCGCGCACAAGAAGATGGTCGATATGCTGGCCAAGGGTGAAAAGCTGCCGGTGGATATGACCGGTCGCTTCATCTATTACGTGGGGCCGGTTGATCCGGTGCGCGACGAAGTGGTTGGCCCGGCCGGCCCGACCACGGCGACCCGCATGGATAAATTTACCCGCACCATGCTGGAAGAAACCGGTCTGCTCGGCATGATCGGCAAGGCAGAGCGCGGTGACATCGCGATTGACGCGATTCGCGATAGCGAAGCGGTCTACCTGATGGCCGTGGGCGGCGCGGCCTACCTGGTCGCTCAAGCCATCAAGCATGCGGAAGTGGTCGCCTTCCCCGAATTGGGTATGGAAGCCATCTACGAGTTCGACGTGGTGGATATGCCGGTAACCGTTGCGGTGGATGCCCACGGCGATTCGGTCCATAAATCCGGCCCGGCCAAGTGGTCGAAACTGATTGAAGAGCAGGCGATAGAGGTCATTTGATCGCACCTCCTTCAGCCCAACCCTCTCCCGCTGGGAGAGGGTGCTCTACGAAAGTGTCTGGAGGACTCCCTCTTCTTTTGAAGGCGGGAATTTGCAATCCCCTCCCTAGCCATGTGAAATACCGCAAACCCCGAGCGGATAGCTGAGCCTTGCCCAATCACACGTTCTATTGGCACGACTACGAAACCTGGGGTGCCAACCCTGCCGTTGATCGCGCCTCCCAGTTTGCCGGGGTGCGCACGGATGCCGAGCTGAATATTATCGGCGAGCCGCTGGTGATCTATAACCGGCCGACCCCGGATATTGTGCCGCACCCGGAAGCCTGTCTGGTCACCGGTATCACCCCGCAGGAAGCCCTTGAAAAGGGTGTCAGTGAGCGGGAGTTTATCGGCGCCATTCACCGCGAGCTGTCGCTGCCCGGTACGATTGGTGTGGGTTACAACAGTATTCGCTTTGACGACGAAGTTACGCGCCATACCCTATACCGCAATTTTCTCGATCCGTATGCCCGCGAGTGGCAGAACGGCAATGCGCGCTGGGATCTGATCGACGTGGTGCGACTGTGCTGCGCCCTGCGCCCGGAGGGGATTGAATGGCCACGCCGTGATGACGGTGAGGTCAGTTTCAAGCTGGAGCTGCTCACCGCCGCCAACGGTCTGTCCCATGAATCGGCCCACGACGCCTTCTCCGACGTGCTGGCCACGATAGAGCTGGCCAGAATCGTAAAAACCCGTAAGCCGAAGCTGTTTGACTACGCCCTGTCCCTGCGCAAAAAACAGAACGTTGCCCAGTTGCTCGACTTGAACAAACAAAAGCCTCTGCTGCATATCTCGTCGCGCTACCCGGCCAGCCGGTTTTGCGCAGCGCTGGTGATGCCACTGGCGATGCACCCGGTGAACAAAAACAGTGTGATTGTGGTGGACCTGATGGCGGACCCGGAGCCGCTGTTAGAACTGCCCGCGGCACAGGTAGCCAAACGGGTATTTTCACGCAGTGAGGAGCTCGGCGAGGGTGTGGAGCGCATCCCGTTAAAAGAAATACATATCAACCGCTCGCCCATGCTGGCAACCTCGAACCTGCTGGATCAGGCGGCGCAAGACCGTTTGCAGATCGATATGGCACGCTGCGAGGCCAACTGGCAAAAACTCAGCCGGGTTGATTTGCGCAGCAAGCTGAACGATATCTTCACCCTGCGTGAATTTGATGAGCACGCGGACCCGGAACGGATGCTCTATAGCGGCGGCTTTTTCAGTAATGAAGACCGGCGGCTGATGAATGATGTCGCCAGCGCCTCGGGTGAACAATTGGCGGAGCGCACCTTTCCCTTTGCAGACAGTCGGCTTCCGGAACTGCTGTTTCGCTACCGGGCGCGCAATTTCCCGCACACTCTCACGGCAGAAGAGCAATCCCATTGGCAGGAGTTCTGCCAGTTGCGACGCCACGCGCCCGACGGCGGAGGTGATCTCACCGTTGAGCAGTGTCTGGAGTGCATAGCGGTGCTGCGTCCGGAGCAGAGCGCGGATAAACAGGCCGTGTTGGATGCTCTGGCGCGCTATGTGAAAGGGCTGTCATGAGCGCGTGGTGGGTTTACATCGTTCGCGCGGAGAGCGGCAAGCTCTATACCGGTATCAGCACTGATGTGGAGCGGCGCTTTCGCGAACACGCGGGCGAGTTGGGCAACGGCGCGCGTTTCTTTCGGGGTGACCCGCCAGCAGCCATTGAATACCGCGAAATGGCAGACGGTCGCGCCAGCGCCTCCCGGCGCGAGGCCGAAATCAAAAAATTGCGGCGGGCAGAAAAACTGCAACTGATCGCCCGCCACCAACAGGAAGTAGCCCTTGGCTGAAGTAACTGAAAACCGCGATCCCAGTAAAAATATTGGGGTACTTAAAGCCATGTTGCGGTTTCTGCGGCCCTACCGGGCCCAGGTCATTGGCGCGAGCATCGCGCTGGTGTTTACCGCCGGCATCACGCTCTCCATAGGGCAGGGCATTCGCCTGTTGGTGGATCAGGGCTTTGCTAGCGGCACGCCGGCAATGCTCAATCACGCCCTGCTGGTGTTTATGGGCTTGGTGTTTTTGCTGGCCGTGGGCACCTTTACCCGTTTTTATCTGGTGTCGTGGATTGGCGAGCGGGTGAGTGCGGATTTACGCAAGGCGGTGTTTGATCATGTGGTGACGCTGCACCCCGGTTTTTTTGAAACCAACCTCTCCGGCGAAATTCAATCGCGCATTACGACCGATACCACCTTATTGCAGACGGTCATCGGCTCGTCGGTATCCATCGCTTTGCGCAATGCGCTGATGTTTGTCGGCGGCATTATCTGGCTGATAATTACCAACCCCAAATTGACCGGCATGGTATTGCTCAGCGTGCCGCTGATCGTGATTCCGATTCTGGTCTTTGGCCGCCGTGTGCGGGCGCTGTCACGCAGCTCCCAGGACAGCATCGCGAGTGTCGGCAGCTTTGTTGGCGAGGCGTTGAAAAATATCAAGGTATTGCAAGCCTTTAACTATCAGGAGCGGGACAAGGCCCTGTTCGGTCGACACGTAGAAGACGCTTTTCGCATTGCCATTCGCCGGATCAATCAGCGCGCCTGGTTGTCGACGGCGGTGATTCTGCTGGTGCTCGGTGCCATTGCCGCCATGCTCTGGGTAGGTGGCCACGATGTGTTGGCCGGGCGGATCAGCAGCGGTGAGCTGGCAGCTTTTGTGTTTTACGCGCTGATGGTGGCGGCTTCGGTTGGTGCGATTTCCGAAGTCTATGGCGATCTGCAGCGGGCGGCTGGCGCGACGGAGCGATTGCTGGAACTACTTTCCGCGCGCAGCCTGATCGTCTCGCCGGAAAACCCCCAGGCGCTGCCCGCAACGGTGCAGGGCGAACTGAAGCTCGATGGCGTGTGTTTCGCCTACCCGTCACGGCCGAACCATCTGGCGATCAATGAGCTCACCCTGCATGTTCCTGCCGGGACCAGTATGGCGCTGGTCGGAAGTTCCGGTGCTGGCAAGTCAACGCTGGTGGATCTGCTGCTTCGCTTTTACGATGTGCAGGCGGGCAGCATCACCTTTGACGGCGTTGAGCTGCGGGATCTCGCGCCCGAAACCCTGCGCGCCCAGATCGCACTGGTGCCACAGCAGCCCGTGCTGTTTACCGGCACGGTGGCCGACAATATCCGCTACGGCAACCCCGAGGCCAGCGAAGCCCAGCTGATCGAAGCGGCAAAAGCCGCCTACGCCCACGAGTTTATTGAACGCCTGCCTGAGGGTTACGACAGTTTTGTGGGTGAGGGCGGCGTGCGTTTGTCCGGCGGCCAGCGCCAGCGCGTTGCTATTGCCAGGGCCATCCTCAAGGATCCAAAACTGTTATTGCTCGACGAAGCCACCAGCGCACTGGATGCGGAAAGCGAATTTCAGGTGCAGCAGGCCCTGCAGCGACTGATGAAAGGGCGAACCACCATTGTCATCGCTCATCGCTTGGCCACGGTGGTGAAGGTGGATAAGATAGCGGTGCTTGATCACGGCCAGCTCGCGGCGCTGGGTACGCACGGTGAATTGATTAAAAACTCGCCGCTCTACGCCCGCTGGGCCAGCCTGCAGTTTGATCACGCCGACGATACAACCAACTCCGAGGAAACCCCGTGAAGTTTACCGGTAGCCACATACTGTCCATCACGCAGTTTGAGCGGGAGCAGATTGAACAGCTGTTTGCGGTGGCGGACCGGATGGAGCCTTACGCCCATCGGCAGCGGGTCACCCGGGTGTTGGACGGCGCTATTCTCGGCAATATGTTTTTTGAGCCGTCCACCCGAACGCGGGTCAGTTTCGGCTGTGCCTTTAACCTGCTGGGCGGCGAAGTGCGGGAAACCACCGGCTTTGAAAGCTCGGCCCTGGCCAAGGGCGAATCTCTCTACGATACCGCCCGGGTGCTGAGCGGTTACAGCGACGTGATCGTTATGCGCCACCCTACATCGGGTTCGGTTGCCGAGTTTGCTCGCGCCAGCCGGGTGCCGGTGATCAACGGCGGCGACGGTTCCAATGAGCACCCCAGCCAGGCCCTGCTCGATCTTTACACTATTCAGAAAGAACTGCGCCACAAGGGGCGAGACGGTATCGATGGTCTGCGGATCGCATTGATTGGCGATCTGAAATACGGCCGTACGGTGCATTCCCTGTGCAAGCTGCTATGTCTGTTTAAAAACGTAACGGTCACGCTGATATCACCGGACGAGCTGCGCATGCCCGGCGAGATTGTCGAGAACCTGCGCGCTGCGGGTGCGACGGTGGTGGAAAGCGACGCCATGGAAGCCAGTATCAGTCATGTGGATATTGCCTATTCCACCCGCATTCAGGAAGAGCGTTTTGCCAGCAAGGAAGAGGCCAATCTCTATCGCGGGCGCTACCGTTTGAATCAAACGATTTACACCCGCTACTGCGAGCCCAATACGGTCATCATGCACCCCTTGCCGAGGGACTCGCGCGCCGAAGCCAACGAGCTCGACAACGACCTCAATGAAAACCCCAATCTCGCCATTTTTCGGCAGGCCGACAATGGCGTGCTGGTGCGCATGGCGTTGTTTGCCTTGATACTGGATGTGGCCGATCAGGTAGATCGCCACGCCCGCGACGTTAACTGGTATACCGAGCGCCGATTCTGATGAGTTTTTCCCGAGACGATTTTACGATTGAATCGGAAAAGCGCCTGTGGAAAGGCTTTTTCGAGGTGGTTGATGTCAGTCTGCGACATCGCCTGTTTAGCGGAAAGTGGAGCGGTGAGGTTCGCCGGGTGGTGGCGCGACGTCGCGAAGCGGTCGGTGTGCTCATCTACGATCCAGTGATGGATGCACTGGCGGTAGCCGAGCAGTTTCGTATTGGTGCGCTGAATCGCCATCCTTCCCCGTGGTTGATGGAGTTGATCGCCGGCTTGATGGAGCCGGGAGAGTCGCCGGAGGATGTGGCGTACCGAGAAAGTATCGAAGAGGCCGGGGCGAAACTGACGGCCCTGGAAAAAGTCGCCTCCTATTATTCATCGCCGGGCGGCAGCGATGAGTACTTTCATCTCTACTGCGGCTGCGCCGATCTCTCCCGTTCCGCTGGCATTCACGGCTTGCCCGAAGAAAACGAAGACATCCGTTTGCATGTACTGCCGGTTGAAGAAGTACTGGCTCTGATGGATGCGGGTGTTATCGACAACGCCCACTCGCTGGTGGCACTGAACTGGTTTGCCCGCCACCACGCGCGTCTGCGCGAACGCTGGGGTTAAATCTTGAGCGAAACTCCTCCCAAGGCCAGCGGTCTGTTGCGATCCAGTGCGGTCGTGGCCGTGATGACTCTGCTGTCGCGGGTGCTGGGCCTGGCGCGTGATATCGTGATAGCGGCGATGGTCGGTGCTACGGCCAACGCCGACGCCTTTTTTGTCGCCTTTAAGATCCCCAACTTTCTGCGCCGTCTGTTTGCCGAGGGCGCCTTTTCCCAGGCTTTTGTGCCGGTATTGGCGGAGTATCGGGAAAAGGGCAGCATGGCTGCGGTTCAGCACCTGATTGATCGGGTGGCGGGTGTGCTGGGCGGCATCCTGTTGCTGGTAACCACGTTGGCCGTGATCGGCGCGCCGTTGGTGGCGACGGTGTTTGCGCCGGGCTTTTACAATGATCCACTGAAGTTTGCGCTGACGGCAGACATGATCCGGATCACCTTTCCCTATCTGTTTTTGATTTCCATGACCGGCTTTGCCGGCGCCATTCTCAACAGTTACGGTCGTTTCGCCGTGCCGGCGTTTACCCCGGTGCTGCTTAACCTCAGCCTGATCGGGGCAGCGCTGTTTATCTCGCCTCTTATGGTTGAGCCCGCCGTGGGTCTGGCCTGGGGGGTGATGATCGCCGGGGTCTGCCAGCTCACCTTTCAGCTGCCTTTTTTACAGCGTATCCACTTATTGCCAAGACCGCGCTGGGCCTGGCATGACGAGGGTGTGCAGAAAATCATAGCGCTGATGATTCCTGCGCTGTTCGGGGTCTCGGTCAGCCAGATCAACCTTCTGCTGGATACGGTGATTGCCTCCTTCTTGCCGACCGGCAGTGTGTCCTGGCTGTATTATTCGGACCGGCTGGTGGAGTTGCCGCTCGGCGTGTTTGCGATCGCCATTGGTACGGTGATTCTGCCGAGCCTGTCGCGTCACAATATCGGCAGCGATAAAGCGGCCTTTGCCGGCACCCTGGATTGGGCCATTCGCGCGGTCTTGCTGTTGGGGGTGCCCGCCGCTGTGGCCTTGTTTATGCTGGCCGAGCCGGTATTGATCACCCTCTTTAAATACGGCGAGCTGGCCATGCGCGACGTGGAGATGGCGGCCTGGAGTCTGCGTGCCTATACCGCTGGCCTGCTCGCCTTTATGCTGATCAAGGTACTGGCGCCGGGTTATTTCGCCCAACAGGACACCAAAACCCCGGTCAAGATCGGGGTGATTGCCATGGTGGCGAATATGGGGCTGAATCTGCTGTTTGCCATTCCCCTGCACCACTATTATCAGCTTGGCCATGTCGGACTGGCACTGGCCACCGCCTGTTCGGCTTGGTTGAATGCGGCCCTGCTGTTTCGGGGCCTTTATCGCAGTGGCGCCTATCAGGCTCGCAGCGGCTGGGGCCTCTACACGTTGCGTCTGCTCAGTGCCACGGCGGCCATGGCCGGGCTTTTGTGGCTCTTGTTGGGGCGGGTTGAGGCCTGGGTAGCGCTCAATGCCGCTCAGCGGGCGCTGGAAATGGCGCTGCTTTGCGGGGCCGGCGGTCTGACCTACGCTGGCGTACTTGGTCTGCTGGGAGTTCGTCTAAGACATTTCAGAGGCCAGACGACTAAGTTATAATCACGCGCTTCTTTATGCAGCGGGCCCCTCATGGAGTTAATCCGAGGTTTTCACAACATTCGCGATCGGCACCGGGGTTGCGTGGCGACCAT
>JBFHCW010000051.1:0-12093 GCA_041585035.1 Litorivivens sp. | reverse complement strand
TAACGCGCTTTGCTGTGCAGCCGAATCACTTCGGCACTGGTCAGGTGGTGATATTCGGCGACGTAATCCAGATCGGCCCCGAAGTCGCCGCCGTAACACACCGGAATTTGCCAGCCAAAGCGCTGTCTCTCAGTCGGCAGGCTATCAAGGTGAATGGAGCTTACCGTCGCCTGCAGGTCGGAGAAGCTGACCTGATCCGGGTCGTAGTGCAGCAGCAGAGACGCGTAAGCGGGAGTCGTTTCGACAACACCGCTGACTCTGAGCTTGCGAATCTGGTCTTCGAGCTGCAGCACGCGCTCATTGATGGCCGGATCAATACCCTGGCCCAGCTCGATCAGCATGGCGCAGTCGCCGACGGGCGAATAACAGGGCGTTTTGTAAAGCAGTGAGGGCTGACTCAAGGGCTGAAGCTCCTTGGCGATTGCATGTGGTAAGGGCGAATGGTGATGCCGTGCTGTTCCAGTGCGTGGCGAATTTCAGCGGCGAGCGCCAGCGCGCTCTCGGTATCGCCATGGACACAGATTGTATCGAAGCTGACCGGAATAGCCTCGCCTTCGATACTGGTGACCTTGCCACTGTCCAGCGCGCTGAGCAGCCGCGGAATAATAAGCCCAGGCTCATGCAGTACGCTGCCGCTTTGCTGGCGCGACACCAGCTGTCCATGGCGATCATAAGCACGGTCTGCAAAAAACTGCCGAATGACCGGCAGGCCGGCTGCATTTGCGGCTTGCTCCGCAGCTGAGTGCCCCAGTGTCATGATGGCCAGATTGTGCTGCGAAGCGACTTTGCACAGGAGTCGGGCAGCGTGTAAATCAGCGTCACTGAGGTTGCCCAGTGCGCCGTGGGCCCGAATATGGATCAGAGGTATATCTACCTCGTCTGCGTGGGTTTTAAGCGTATCGACCTGCTCGTGAAGCAGTTGCTGCAGAGTGTCGTCGTCAAGACGCTGGGGGCGGCGGCCGAAATGCTCGGGGTCGCGGTAACCGGGGTGGGCTCCCACGGCCACGCCGCAACGCTTTGCCGCTGACAGTGCGGCGACCATGGTGTGCTGGTTCCCGGCATGGGCACCGCAGGCGATATTGGCGCTGGAGACAATCTGCAGCAACTCGGTATCGGATCCCATGCCTTCACCGAGGTCGCAATTCAGGTCGATCGCCGTTCGCACGTTGCGGGTACCACTGCTAAGTGACAGATAATGGAGCGAAAATTTAACACACTGCCCGGAATGTCCCAAATTTTCAGAAAAATGATCCAGGCGGGATACAAGCCCGTACAAGCCCTGAGTAGTAGTGATATTCCCATCCTGTATCTTTCCGGGGCCCATAGGGCCCCTTTTTTTTGGTATCGCTTAGCGAAAGTGTGCCGATACTGCTTTAATTCCCTTATTGCTCAAATGCAGTCGAGCGCGCATTAGCAATCGCGGAAACTCCGTATAAACACTAATGCACTGGGGCTTCGCTTTTGCCTAGTCTTGGTCTACAGGTCGGAGAAGCTGCCTGCCCCCACGGCAGAAGGTGCCGGCCAGTCAAAGGAGTGTCAGTTTGACAGGCAAGCGATTAATCCCAAAAGCTGCGTATTTTGCGTTGATTGGCAGTGCATTACCGGTCGCGTTGTCGCTTCCCGGTCAGGTAGTTGCTGCAAATTTTTCGCCAACGGATTCGGCGCGGTTGGACGATCTGACCGAGCTGTCGCTTGAGCGGCTGATGGAAATCGATGTCTTTTCCGTGTCAAAAACAAAAGAACCTTGGCGCCGCGCTGCGGCAGCAACCTATGTTCTGACCGGTGACGATATTCGCCGCGCCGGGGTCAGCAATTTGCCGGCGGCATTGCGTCTTGTGCCCGGTCTCACCGTTGCGCAGGTTAATGCTCATACTTGGGCTGTGACGGCGCGGGGCTTCAACTCAACGCTTGCCGACAAACTTGAAGTGCTACTGGACGGACGCAGTCTTTATACGCCGCTGTTCTCAGGTGTTTACTGGCAGAAGCACAATATTCCGCTAGCCGATGTGGAGCGTATCGAGGTCATTCGCGGCCCCGGCGCCGCCTTGTGGGGCGCCAATGCCGTCAACGGTGTGGTTAACATCGTGACCCGGAAAGCCACGGAAACGGTTGGAAATAAGCTGGCCGTTGGTGCGAGTCATTCAGGCGAGCGCTTCGGCTACATCCGCAGTGGCTTCGGCTCGGAGCGTATGGCGAGTCGGGTTTATGCCAAACGCGAAGCGGTGTCTGATTACCGCGATCGCAATGGCATGGATGCGGAAGATGGCTACGGCGCAAATCGCGCTGGCTTCCGGTCCGACCTGTCGCTGTCTCAAAATATGACGCTGTCAATTCAGGGTGAAACCTATCGGGATAGCGTTGATCGAGTTGGTGGTGGAAGTGACGAGGAACAAGCGAACGATTATCTGATGGCGGCCTTGTCGGATGAGCGCGATGGTCTGCCCCGCTTTGATGCGCGTCTTGTCGTGGAAGATAGCGAGTACGATATAGAAGGCTTGTTCGTGGAAAAACGGGAGACCTTCGCGTTAGAGTACCGTCACTATTTTTACCCGGGTGAAAAGCACCAGATGGTGGTTGGCGCGGGCTATCACTTTACGGGTGATGATATCGAGTCGCCCAATCTGAATTCACTCGGCTTCCTGCCGGAAAGTGAGAATGACGAAACCGTTGATGTCTATTTTCAGGATGTCTATACCGCTATCCCAGACCGTCTTAAAGTAACATTTGGGGTAAAGGCGGAGCAAAATGATTACTCCGGCTTAGAAGTGCAGCCTTCACTGCGTCTTGCCTATACCCCGAGTGACGAAACGACATGGTGGACGGCGATTTCACGAGCCGTGCGTATTCCTACTCGTCTTGACGAAGATTTTATTATCTATGCGCCACAGCCGGCACCCGCCGGGATTGTCGTTATACAGGGTAGCGATGACTTTGATGCCGAAGAACTGAAAGCCTTGGAAGGCGGGGTCCGTCACAGGATTAATGCTGTCAGCAGCGTTGATTTGGCGGTCTTCTACAATCGCTACGATAAACTCAGGGGGGTCAATTCCAATGTCTTCCCGGCGCTGATTTCCAATGAAGGCGAAGGTGATAGCAGCGGTGCGGAGCTGGTGCTTAACTGGAATCCGAGTGAATCGTTCATAACGCAGATCGGCTATAGCTACCATCATATCGATTTTCAACGCAAACCCGGGAGCAGCGATACCTCGATTGCGGGTGCGAACCGGAATGATCCCCGTCATCAGGGCTTCGTGCGGGTAAACTGGCGCTTGAGTGAACGCTTCAATGTAGATGCAAGGCTGCGCAATGTCAGTGAATTGCCTGATCTTTCCGTGACAGGCTACACCGAACTGGACGCAACCCTGAATTGGGAGATGACGGACAAGCTGACATTGAGCCTGCTAGGAGAAAACTTGCTGGATCCCCAGCATGCGGAATTCAGCGCCGACAACCGAACTATCGAAATACCACGATCGATTCAGCTTAATCTGACTTGGGATTTCTAATGAGATACGCCCGGTTGTGCTTCGTTTCGCGGTTGCGACTCTGCTGTTATATGACGCTGGCGGTGCTGTCATTGCCGGCCCAGGCCGCTGCGGGTGAAATGGCGCTGGGGGTTAAGGCCGCATTTCTCTATAACTTTACCAAGTTTATCGAGTGGCCTGCCTCTGCTGCGCCAGGCTCGGGTGACACCTTCCAGTTGTGCATTGCGGGCTCGCTACTTGATACTGATGCAATCAGTCAGGTGTTGGCGGGAAAAACCACGCAGGGTAAAACCCTTAAAGTTCGCTTTGTCAGTCAGCGCACCGAGCTGTCGGGTTGCCATATGCTTTACAGCACCGGCGAAAAACCTTACTGGTCCGACGAGTGGCTTGCGCAGTCGGTGAGCTTGCCGGTGGTTACGGTCGGTGAGGGCGAGGACTTTGTCGAAAAAGGGGGTGTCATCGGGTTGGTTATAGTGGATGGGAAAGTGCGCTTTGCCATCAATGAAGGCAAGGCCAGCGAGCAGGATATTGTTATCAGCAGCAAACTTCTATCGCTTGCCCGACGGGTGGTCAGGTAGCCCCATGTCTATGCTCTCCCGTCTTAATGTCCTGCCGATTCGGCACAAGATACTGTTTTCGATTATTGGTACCAGTCTGATAGTGGTTGTTATCAGTACCAGCGTTTATCTGGTAATCGGATGGGTCAATCTCAAAAGTAAAGCGACCAGCGAGCTAGAGACGACGGCCAATATCTTCGCCCAAAACATCTCGGCTGCGCTTAGCTTCGGTGACTCGGTGGCAGCAAATGAACTGCTGCTCTCATTGGGTGCTATGAAGGAGATAGAGCTGGCCTGCGTATACGATACTGCCAATAATGGCGATCTGTTCGCGTCCTATCGCAATCAGAGTACCAGTAAAAACTGCCCCGAAAATGTAGCGAAGGTGCCCGCTGAGCAACCGGGTACTCTCATCCACGGCGAACCGGTCTATGTGGTCTCGGATAGGGTCGGTATGGTGTACCTGTGTAGATCGACGGCTGACCTGAAAGATGCGATGGGGCTGAGTATGCTGGTGGGGCTTGGGATGGTTGCCATCAGTTTCCTGATTGCCTTTGTTTTGACAGGTTTTTTCAGGGGGCTGATTGAACAGCCAATTAAAAGTCTTGTTGCTACGACCCGGCGCGTCTCTGACGAAGGTGATTTTGCGGTGCGGGCGGAAAAATTTGCCGATGACGAAATCGGTACATTGTTTGACAGCTTTAACAGCATGCTGGCGCAGATACAGACGCGGGATCTGGAGCTCGGTCGGGCTCACAGCGAACTGAAACAGCAGGTCGTCGAGGTAGAGGCAGCGAATGACACCCTGCAGATGACTCTGGTTAAACTGCGTGAAACGCAGGAGCAGCTGGTCAATCAGGAAAAGATGGCCTCGCTTGGGGGCTTGGTTGCCGGTGTTGCTCACGAAATTAATACGCCGATTGGGGTGGGCGTAACGGCAGCAAGTACCTTGCACGCGGCCACCGAAGATATGTCGTCAGCCTATGAGAGCGGTCGACTGACCGACAGTGGCTTGCGTAAATATGTTCAGACAGCGACTCAGTCTGCGAGCATTCTTCTCAATAACCTCAACCGGGCGGCTAACCTGATTCACAGCTTCAAGCAGGTCGCCGTTGATCAAACCAGCAGTGAATTACGTCAGTTTGATTTGCACAACTACCTTGAGGAAATCCTGTTAAGCCTTCTTCCAAAGCTCAAGAAGACGGATATCAGTGTCTCTCTCAATGTGCCTGAAAATCTTATGATGCGCAGTTTCCCGGGTGCCATGTCCCAGATTGTAACCAATCTTCTGATGAACTCACTGCTGCACGGGTATCCGGAGGCCAAGCAAGGGAGTGTTGAGATTGATGTAGAGGATCTGGGCGAAGAAATACTGCTTCGATACTGCGACGATGGGCAGGGTATGTGTAAGGATTCGCTTGCACGGGTATTCGATCCATTCTTTACCACCCGGCGTGGGGAAGGTGGCAGCGGTCTTGGTATGCACATTGTCTACAACCTGGTCAGTCAGCAGCTTCGTGGCCGAATTCGCATGGAAAGCGAACCGGGTCATGGGGTGCGGGTTTTTATACAGGTCCCGAAAGAAGTCTCAATGGAGGAGGTGGCGTAATGTCTGACAATGATGCGCTCAAGCTTGCCCGAGAAGGTGCTGGCCCAGAGGACGAGAACTCGCTGGACCCTTGGCACCTGCTGGTCGTTGACGACGACAGCGAGGTGCACAATGTCACCCGATTGGCGCTCAGCGGTTTTCAATTCGGGGGCCGTCCTCTGCTTATTCATTCGGCCTATAGCGGTCGGGAAGCACGACAGTTTATGGCTGAAAATATCAACGTCGCTGCAATTCTGCTTGATGTCGTAATGGAGAATGATACTGCCGGGCTGGATTGCGTGCGCTACATCCGCGAAGAGCTCAACAATAGTTTTGTGCGTATTGTTTTGCGGACCGGACAACCAGGTCAGGCGCCCGAATATGATGTCATTACCCAGTATGATATCAACGACTACAAGGAAAAGACCGAGCTGACGCGACAAAAGCTTTTCACCTGTGTCTATACCAGTCTTAGCTGTTACCGGGATCTGGTTGCGCTGGAAAAAAATCGCCGCGGCCTGTTACACGTTATCGAGGCCACGGCAGACCTGTTTCGCATTAGCTCACTGGATAAGTTTGCCCAAGGAGTTCTTGAGCAGTTGTCGGCACTAATTTATATGGATCAAGACTTTCTGGTGGTGCGTACATCCGGCGTCGCGCTGGAGGAAGGCTGCGGCGAATTCCAAATTGTGGCGTCAACCGGAAAGTTTGAAGGCCTGAGTAGCGATAGCGAGTTATTCAGTCTTCATCCTGAAGTCAGGCAGCGCATCGATGAGTCGCTTTCGCGCAGTGAAAATCGATATGGCCACGACTACGTTGTCGCTTTGTACGACAAGAGCGTGCTGTATATCTCAGGCGACGAGCCGCTGGAAGTGCCCGATGTTTCACTGGTTGAATTGTTTGCCAAAAATGTGGCAATTGCTTACGAAAAGCTCGTGTTGATCGAAGCAGATCAACGCAGTTGAAGAGCGGGATGCGAAAATGAATGATGTACTTAAGTTAAGGCCTGAAAGTGATTCTCCGAGGGACGTCCTCGAAGAGACGCCTTGGCAAGTGCTGGTCGTCGATGACGACGAAGAAGTACATCGCATTACCGAACTGGCCTTGAGCGACTTTGTCTATGCGAATCGCCGGCTTGAGTTCATCAATGCGTATTCGGGTGCTGAGGCTCGAGAAAAGTTGCAGGAAAACCCGGGTGTCGCGCTGATTCTACTGGATGTGGTGATGGAGAGCGACGATGCCGGGCTTCGGTTTGCGCAGTTTGTTCGGCAGGAAATGGCCAACAGCTTTATCCGTATTATCCTGCGCACCGGTCAACCAGGCATGGCTCCTGAAAGGCATGTGCTGACGGTTTATGACATCAATGACTACCGCGCGAAAACCGAGCTTACTCAGGATCGCCTGTATACGGTCGTCTATACAGCGCTATCGTCCTATCGCGACATGATGGCTCTGGCGCGCAGTCGGCAACAGCTGGTCGGTGTCGTTGAAGAATTGGAAACGTTGTCAGAAGTGACTTCGCGAACGTTTCGGCAAGCCCTGAAAACGCTGGTAACGAATACCCAGAATATATATTACGAGCTCGATGGGCAGGTCAGCCCCACACATCACCATGAGCTTCAGGAGATTCTTGAACTGAGCAGAGAACTGTTCAGGAAAGTGGATGATCTGTCACGCTATTCAAATAGCGGGCGCTACAACGAATTGCGTGTGCCGGTTGACCTGATGGCAGTTGTGGACGATGTCAGACTCGACCTTCGTGAGTCCATTGAGGAAATGAGTGCGGAGATATTCTGCGATGAACTCCCCGTGGTGATGGGGTCGCGGCGGCAGCTGTACCAGGTATTTTACAATCTGGTGTCCAACTCGTTGCGTTTTCGGGGCGATCAGATTCCGAGAATATCGATTCAAGCCCAAAAAGATATGGATCTTTGGCGGTTCACGGTGTCGGACAACGGGGTTGGCATTTCAGAACAGGATAAACAGAATGCGTTCTCTCTTTTTCGACGTGACAGCTCTACCGATGTCCCCAGCAGTAGCGGTATTGGCCTGAATATCTGTCGGAAGATTGTGCGCTGGCATGGCGGTACGATCGATATCCAGGGGGTTGCAGGAGAGGGCTCCTGTATTGAGTTCACCTTGCCATTGATCTCTTAAGGGGACGTTTTTGAAGAACCAGCGTCAGGATTTTCACGATTTTCTCGATCGCATGCTCAAGGCGACAACCCAAGGCACGCGTATCCATGGCTTGAAACTGATTGATATCGATCTCTTCCGGCTGGTAAATCAATCCCAGGGGTTTGCCGCCGGGAATGCTTTTATCCGCTATCTCCAGGGCGTATTGCAGGATTCATTGCTGGAGGGTGATCGACTGTTTTATCTCGGGGAAGACAGTTTCGTCATTGTCTGCCCCTATCGCGGCCTTAAGGAGCTGTTTGTCGAAAGCGATGATTTGCTCGATGCAGTGAATAAGCGGCATGCGGAGTGGGATGGTGGGTTGCAGGCGGTCTCCTGCTCTATCGGCGTTGCTCAGACGGAAGAAACCGACCGCGGTTCAGAGGACGTATTGTTGCGCGCAGAGCGCGGCCTGTATCAGGCGAAGGCTGCCGGTCGCGGTTGCGTTCATTCCGAGCTGATCTGTGAGGGACAGCCGACCCAGGAAGATCGTGTAGAACACTGGGTGTGCAGACTCCAGCACGCTTTCCTGCACGATGGCTTTAAAATAGCATTTGGGGCCCTGCCTTATGCGGGCGGTGACTTTTCTTTGACGCAGGTTTCCCTGTCTTACAAGGGGGAGTCAGAAGATACGGCCGAGCTTCGTTCTGAGTTGGGTGCCATGGATCTGTTGCTGGCGATGGACCGCTGGGTGCTGACAAAACTGTCGGAGATGGATGATCTGGGCGACAGGACAGTGGTCAGGCTGAGTCCCGCGTCGGTCTGCGCGGAGCAGTTCACCCGTTTTCTCCGCCGTCTGCTCGCAGCAAGACCCGAGTTGAGTTCGCGCCTGTGGTTTGCGGTGTCAGAGAATGACTTCCCCGCGGCGTCAGACAAGCTGCGGCGATTTCTCACTGAAATAGCCGAAATGGGTTGTCACTCAATGCTGATTGACTTCGGCTCTGGTACAAACAGCTTATCGCGTCTTCGTCATGTACCGGTTGCGGCGGTGTCACCTTACCCGTGGGCCTTTTGCTACGACGACAGCGAAAGCTCGTCTATCTTCTCGGCGCTCAAGCTGGTGGCCAATGCCTCCGGCAAGGAGTTTGTCGACGCAGCGTTTCAGATGTAAAGCCGGTCTAGGCAGCACTCTTCAACCGCTCTTGATTGAGCAGGGTAAGCATTGTCGAGGCGTCGGTTACGCGTTTAACTTCTCCAAGCAGCAATTCTGCTTCGCGAAAATGCCATTGCAGGTAAGCCAGCCACTGTTTTAACGGCGAGCAGGCGTGGCGCGCCGGGCAGGTGGCCATAAGGTCCTGCTGAAAATCAACAAGGTGCAGCAGCACGTCTTGCCAGCTCATGCCCGGGTGTTGTGCATTGCGCAGTGTCTGGGCCAGCGCCGGGTGTGCCAGCATGCCGCGCCCGAGCATGACATCCTCACAGCCACTGAGCTCACGGCAGCGAAGGTAATCCTCCGCACTCCAGATTTCGCCATTGGCGATCAGCGGAATCGTGACGGATTCGCGCACCCGGGCGATGGCTTCCCAGTGGGCAGGTGGACGGTAACCTTGCGTCTTGGTGCGGGCGTGGATGATCAGCTCCGAGGCGCCTGCCTCGGCGACCGCCCCGGCAACCTCCAGTAACGGCGAAGTATCGGTATAACCAAGGCGAATTTTAACGGTTAGCGGCGTAGACGGCGTCAGCGTGTCGCGAATACGGGATACGATGTCATGGATCAGCGTCGGTTCGTCCAGTAATACCGAGCCACCACGGTGTTTGTTAACCGTTTTTGCCGGGCAGCCGAAATTGAGGTCGATACCGGCCGCGCCAAGGGCTTCTGCACGTGCGGCATTGTCCGCCAGGCACACCGGGTCACTGCCCAGTAACTGCAGGTAGACCGGCACCCCGGAGGGGGTTTTACTGTCTTGCTCCAACTCCGGGCAATAGCGATAGAAAACTTTCGGCGGCAGCAGTTGTTTGGTGACGCGAACAAATTCGGTCACACAGCGATCGAGCCCGCCGATGGAGGTCAGCAGGGCGCGCATTCGGGCGTTGACGACGCCCTCCATGGGAGCAAGGTAAATTTTCATTGGGACACGCACAGTAAGTGCCGCGCAGTATACCCTCGGCAGGGGCGTGGGCCAAAGCGAGGGCGCTTTCGCTCATGCTGAAAGCTCAGTAGACTGGCGCAGTAGAGGAGTTTTCATGAAGACTAAACACCACGTATTGTTTGCTTTTGCCTGGATGGGGCTGGTTGCCGCTATTGTGGGGGGGGCATCACTCACCAAACCCAGCAGTCTGGCCGCGGTTGAGGAGGATCTGTTTGCTGATGAGGCCGCCCTGTTTGGCGAGTCGGAAGACGATTTTTTTGGTAGCCCGAACGGAGATAAGCAAAGCGGGATGACATTGCTGCGCATGGCGGCCAATACCTCCTCCTCGCGAGCTCCGGCCGGCTCCGACGCTGTGGTCGTCAGTACGGTTCTGGACGATGCGGTGCTCTTGCGACACGGCGAGGTCTACAGCCTGAATTGTTGTGTAGCCGACGCGATGCAGGAACCGCGCGGTGAATCAGCCCCGGGTCTGATCGATCTGCGGCGCAATGTTGCGGCCACCCGACTGGCGCGTTCTTACCATCAGAAACTTTACATCAACCCCTTTGCTCTTGCCGGCAGAGTGAAGATTGAAGCATCACGCAGAGACGGGCGCGTCCGTTACGTGCTGTTTCCCGGTACCGACGAGGACGCGTTTTCCACTTTCGGCTTACAGGCAGGTGACGCGGTTCTAGGAGTCAATGGCGTGTCGCTGGAGCGTGGTGATGCGATTCCGGTAATCTATCAGCAACTGGCTGCCGCCGATTTTCTTGCGGTGACGCTTGAGCGTGGCGGTAAGCCGGTTGTGGTTCTGTTGGCGCTGGATGCACCCGCCTGAACTGTTCGTAAGGAAGAAAACAATGACTAATAATAAACAGCTTCACAGAGCGCGCGGCGGCGCCAGTCTTCGGTTGATCGGCATTGTCCTGGTACTGCTGATCGTCGGCTCGGTGGTATTGTTTCGGCTTTACGTATCGCCTCAGGTAGGGGACTTTCGCGTCATCTTGAACGCTATTTTCGGCGTCGGTGTTGAAACCCCTGAAGAATCCCATCTGCGACAGACGCTGTCGATCGACAAGCGATTCGAGCTGGGTATCTTTGCCGCGGACCTGCCCAATACCCGCTGGCTGCAGGTCACCGAGCGGGATGATGTGCTGGTCTCGCGGCCACGCAAAGGCGACATCGTGTTGCTGCATGCCGATGACGATGGCGACGGTCGCTCCGAGGGGCGCGAAATACTCCTTGCCGAGCTGAATATGCCCCACGGTATCGCCTTGATTGGCGACTGGCTGTATATCGCCGAGCAGGATGCCATTGGCCGCATCCGTTTTGATCAGCAGAGTCGCAGCGTACAAGGGCCGTTTCAGCGTCTGCTCAGCGGTTTGCCGGGCGGTGGCAATCACTGGGCCAAGAATATCGATCTCGGGCCTGATGGCTGGCTGTATTTTAACGTGGGCTCTAGCTGTAACGTCTGTACGGAAGCCGATCATCGCCGCGGCAGCCTGATGCGTGTTCGCCCGGATGGCAGCCAAGCCGAGATCTATGCGGCTGGCCTGCGTAATGCAACGGGGTTTGCCTGGGCGCCCTGGGACAATTCCTTGTACGCGGCGGATATCAGTCGCGACTTGCTTGGGGACGACTATCCCGCCGACGAGCTGAATCTGATTGTTGAAGGCGGCTTCTACGGCTGGCCGTACGTTAACGAATTTGGCGATAGCGACCCGGATCTGGGTGCCTTGAAGCCACAGAGCCTGCAGGCCATTGATCCTGTGCTGGCGATTCCCGCCCACACCACGCCGCTGGGTTTGCACTTTCCCCGCCATGATCGGCTTAAAAATGCCTTTCCGCGGTCGGCTTTTATGGCGCTGCACGGGTCCTGGAATCGCTCGGTCCCGGACGGATACCGACTGGAACAGTTGGTCTGGAACGGCGACGGCAGTATCAGTTCAAAGACGGTAGTGGATGGCTTTTGGACTGGCGATGATCTGATCGGGCGGCCTGTGGATATAGAGGAAGACAGTGCGGGTAATCTCTACCTGTCTGACGACTACGGTGGCGCGGTTTACCGGCTGCAACTAAGGTCTGATTTGCCCTGATTTTTTGACCGTTTCTGCAATAAAACCCATAGCTTATGCGGTGTTATAATCCGCGCCTGCGCTGATGGTGACTTAACACGGAGATGGTCATGAGTGATTTCAAGAAGTGGGAGTGTGTAATCT
>JBFHCW010000050.1:0-12180 GCA_041585035.1 Litorivivens sp. | reverse complement strand
TTCAAGGTTATCAAGCTGGACCAGAAGCGTAACAACGTGGTGGTTTCCCGCCGTGCGGTTATGGAGAGCGTGAACAGCGAAGAGCGCGAAGCGCTGCTGGCCTCTCTGCAGGAAGGTCTGGTTGTTAAGGGTATCGTCAAAAACCTGACCGACTACGGTGCATTCGTAGATCTGGGTGGTATTGACGGCCTGCTGCACATTACTGATATGGCCTGGAAGCGCATCAAGCACCCCAGCGAAATCATCAATGTGGGCGACGAAATCGAAGTTCGCATCCTGAAGTTCGATCGCGAGCGCAACCGCGTTTCTCTTGGTCTCAAGCAACTGGGTGAAGATCCTTGGGTTGAAATCACTGCCCGTTACCCAGAAGGCACCAAGACCAACGCCCGTGTTACCAACCTCACCGATTACGGCTGCTTTGCTGAAATCGAAGAGGGTGTTGAAGGTCTGGTGCACGTATCCGAAATGGATTGGACCAACAAGAACATTCATCCCTCCAAGGTTGTACAGGTAGGTGACGAAGTTCAGGTTATGGTTCTGGACATCGACGAAGAGCGTCGCCGTATCTCCCTGGGTATCAAGCAGTGTCAACAGAACCCCTGGGATGCGTTTGCGGCCACTTACAGCAAAGGCGACAAAATCAGCGGTGCGATCAAGTCGATCACTGACTTTGGTATCTTCATCGGTCTGGAAGGCAACATCGACGGTCTGGTTCACCTGTCAGACATCTCCTGGCACGAAACTGGCGAAGAAGCGGTACGCAACTTCAAGAAAGGCGACGAGATCGAGACGGTTATTCTGTCTATCGACCCCGAGCGCGAGCGTATCTCTCTGGGCGTCAAACAACTGGAAGACGATCCTTTCTCCAACTATGTGAACCTGAACGACAAGGGCACAATTGTTAAGGGTACCGTCAAGGAAGTTGATGCCAAGGCAGCGGTAATCACGCTGGCGGAAGAGATCGAAGGTGTACTGAAAGCCTCCGAAATCAGCCGTGACCGTGTTGAAGATGCCCGTAACGCCCTGAAGGAAGGCGATGAGCTGGAGGTCAAAATCATCAATGTTGACCGTAAAAACCGCATCATCAACCTGTCTATCAAGGCCAAGGACATTGCCGAAGAGAAAGAGGCTGTGAAGAACCTGCGCGAGCAGAGCACTGAATCAGCCAGCCCGGGCACAATCGGTGACCTGATTAAGGCGCAGATGGACAAAGACTGAGGCTAAGGCTTAGGTTTTGCTTGAATAAGGGCGCTACGGCGCCCTTTTTTGTGCCTGAATGTGGCCTACTTTTGCTAAAAACCTTGAGAAATCGGGCAGTTACTACTAATCTTGAGGCTACATAATGGAATATCGCTATGACCAAATCAGAACTGATTGACCTGATAGCCGGGATGCAGACCCAGCTTTCACACAAGGACATCGAACTGGCCGTGAAGACAATGCTTGAGCATATGTCTGAAACGCTGGCGACTGGTGAGCGTATCGAGATTCGTGGTTTTGGCAGTTTCTCGCTGCACTACCGGGCGCCGCGACAGGGGCGTAACCCGAAAACCGGCGAGACGGTGCAGCTGCCCGGTAAGCATGTTCCGCATTTCAAGCCTGGTAAGGAAATGCGTGAACGCGTGAATATGGGGCTCCAGAAAAACTGAGCTGGTGAAATCTGGGTAGAAGCGGTATGGTCAGGTGGCCATGCCGTTTTTTTTGGGTAGATGCGATGGGCCTGCTGAAGAAAATCCTCTTTGTTTCGTTTCTATTGTCGCTGGTGGTTTTCGGCGCGGTGTTTGCTATTGAGAACGACGCCAAAGTCCCGCTTGATTTGCTGATTGTGGAATTGCCGGAGCTGCGCGTATCGGTGTGGCTGGTGCTGTCGTTTATCGTTGGCGGCATTGCCGGCATCGTCGTCTGCGGCCTCAAATTGCTGCAGCTTCAGGCACAGTATCAAGGGGTGTGCCGTAAACTGGCGAAATCAGAAAAAGAGCTGAACCAGCTCAAAACCGGTTAATCCAGGCTGACTATGCCCGAATTCAGTCAGGTGCTGCTCCTCGCAGTGGCTATTGCCATCGGCTGGTCACTGGGGCGCTGGCGTCGTCCCGACAAAGATACGCAACGGGATGATTCCGCAGCGCCCTCCTACTATCAGGGGCTCAACTTCCTCCTCCATGAGCAGCCTGACGTTGCCATCGACAGCTTTGTCAGTTCCCTCGAAGTCAACCGCGACACCCTCGAAACTCACCTGGCCGTAGGTAATCTGCTGCGACGCAAGGGGGAGGTCGACAGAGCCATCCGTATTCACCAGAACCTTCTGGCGCGGCCGAATCTTGGCGGGGATCAGCTGCATCAGGTGCATATGGAGCTGGCGCAGGACTATATCAGTGCCGGCTTGCTGGATCGCGCTGAACGTATGCTCAAAGATCTGGTGCTGCAGTCACCGGCCTGGCGGCGCACGGCCCTTCGTCATCTGCTGGCGATCTATCAGGATGAGAAGGAGTGGGATAAAGCCATTGAAGTCGGCAAGGAGCTGGTGCCCAAGAAAAACTGGCTGCGCTCGGGCGCCCCGGTTGATGACGATACTTATCGAAGTCTCGCCCATTTTTACTGTGAAAAGGCCGAGCTTGCCTACGCCGCCAACGACCTGCATACCGCTCGCGCTGATCTGAAGCTGGCGCTGCAGTACGACAGGCAATGTGTCCGCGCTACCATGATGCTCGGTCATATCGAGCTCGAATGCGGCCACCATCAGGTGGCGATCAAAACCTTCAAGCGGGTGTTTACGCAAAACCGGCTTTACATCGGGGAGGTGTTGGAACCGATGCATCAGGCCTATCGCAAACGCGGTGAGGAGCAGGAATTCACGGATTACCTGACGGCCTGTTACGATGAATATCCCAGCAGCTCTGTGCTGCTCAAACTGGTAGAATTAATTGATAAACAACAGTCGGGCGAGTTGGCTGAGCAATTTCTGGCTCAGCATCTGAAACGGCGCCCTACACTGCGAGGCTTGTTGCAGGTTATCAATTACCAGGCACCGAAAGTCACCGACAGCGGTAGGGAAAACCTGACGGTTTTGCAGGCGATGCTGACCGAGCTAATACAGGAAAAAGCCACGTATCAATGCGATCACTGCGGTTTTTCTGGTCACCATCTGCATTGGCTGTGCCCAACCTGTAAGCACTGGGGACGGATGGCCCCAATCCGCGGTGCCGAAGGCGATTAACCCGCATAAACAGTTTCTTATTTCTGGAGTAACCCTTGTCTGAGATTTCCCCGATCATAGTCGCCCTGGATTTCCCCGCGTCGGCGCCGGCGCTCAGTCTCGCAGAGCAGCTGGACCCCAAATTGTGTCGCGTTAAAGTCGGCAAGGAATTGTTTACCCGGGAAGGGCCAGCCTTGGTAAAAGCGCTGGTGAAATCGGGTTTTGATGTTTTTCTCGATCTGAAATTTCACGACATCCCCAATACCGTGGCCGCGGCGGTAGCGGCGGCTGCCGAGCTGGGTGTCTGGATGGTCAACGTCCACGCCAGCGGTGGTCCGCGTATGATGGAAGCGGCTCGCAAAGCGCTGGAGCCCATGAAGCACTCCGCGCCCTTGCTGACGGCGGTGACCGTATTGACCAGTATGGAGCAAGCGGAGCTGATGCAGGTGGGCGTAACGCGCGCCCTTGAAGAACAGGTGTGTGAGCTGGCGCAGCTGGCTGAACGCAGTGGCATGGACGGTGTAGTTTGTTCTGCTCAGGAAACCATCATGCTACGCAAGCTGGTTGCGAAAGAGTTCTGCCTGGTGACGCCAGGCATCCGCCCCGAGGACAGCGAACGCGGGGATCAACGTCGAGTAGCCACCCCGGCGCAAGCGATCAGTAATGGCAGCGATTTTCTGGTTATCGGGCGCCCGATCACTCGTGCAGACTCGCCGCTGGACGCGCTTAAACAGATTGCTGCAGGGCTTGGCCAGCGCTAAACTGGTATTTGCGCTGCCTCGGTGCAGCGCGTATCTATATCTGACAACACAAAGGAGTGTGTTATGAACCTGTCTATCTGGCTGAAACGCCTTTTCCTTTCGCTTGTTCTGGTCAGCGGCCTGGTGTCTGCTGATGTTCCCTCGACCGTCAATATCAATACTGCCGACGCCGCAACGCTGGCTGAGGTGCTCAAGGGTATTGGCGAGGTTCGGGCCAAGGAGATTGTGAAATGGCGAAGCACAAACGGCAACTTTACCTCCGTTGAGCAATTGGCGGAGGTTAAAGGCGTGGGTGCTCGGGTGATAGAGAAAAATCGCGAGCGGATTGTCCTGCAGTAGGTCGTTTTCCGTCATGACTTAAAAGCCGCCTTAGGGCGGCTTTTTTTCGTTCCGGGGTCACCCATTCGGAGTTGGGGCGGCTCTTGCCGCTATGCTATTCTGTGCCAGGTTTTTATCAGCGATAGGAATAATAATGGCGTTCTGGGATGTATTTAATGGCGATGCTGACGGCATCTGCTCACTGGTTCAGCTGCGCAACGCCGAGCCGCGCGAAAGCACGCTGATCACCGGCGTCAAACGCGATATCGCGCTGCTTTCGCAGGTGCAGGCCAGCCAGGGCGACCAGATCACCGTGCTCGATGTTTCCATGGACAAAAACAAGGAGTCGTTGCTTGCCGTGTTAGAGCAGGGTGCTGAGGTATTCTACTCAGATCACCATTTTGCCGGTGACATTCCAGAACACGGTAAGCTCACAGCACTGATCAATACGGCATCCGACGTTTGCACCAGCCTGCTTATCAACGGTCACTTGAAAGGCCGCTTTGCGGAGTGGGCGGTCACCGGTGCCTTTGGTGATAATCTCAGAAACAGTGCGCAGGCTGCGGCCAAACCCCTGAATCTCAGCGAAACGAAAGTAGAGCAACTGGAAAACCTGGGCATCTACATTAACTACAACGGTTACGGCTCAAATCTGGAAGATCTGCATTTTCATCCTGCAGAGCTTTACCGGCAGGTAGCTACTTATGCCTCGCCCTTCGATTTTATCTCCGACAATCGTGAGGCGTTTGAAAAACTCGAACACGGTTATAAGGCGGATATGGCGGCTGCGAGCAATGTTGGCCCGCAGGCGGCCACTGACTCAGCCGCTGTTTTTGTCTTGCCGAATGAAGCCTGGGCACGGCGGGTCAGCGGCGTTTACAGCAATGATCTGGCCAATGGCAGTCCGGATCGCGCCCATGCGGTACTGACGGTCAAAGACAACGGCAATTTCCTGATCAGCGTGCGCGCGCCGCTGAACAACAAAACCGGAGCCGATGAGTTGTGTCGTCAGTTTCCAACTGGCGGTGGGCGCGCAGCAGCGGCGGGGGTGAACGATCTGCCTGCAGATCAGCTCAGCCAGTTTATTGATCAGTTTACCGACTTCTTTACCCACCGGGCCTGATCGCGTGCTGGCTCCTGAGGCGCTCGCCACTCTGTTCGTGATTGCCGGCTGTTTCGGTCTGTTGATCACAACCCGCTTGCCTGCCGACATGGTACTGATCGCCGGCGTGGCGGTGCTGGTGTTCGCCAACATTCTGACGCCTGCCGAAGCACTTGCTGGAGCTGCGAGTGAAGGTTTGGCTACTGTTGCGGTCTTGTTTGTTGTGGCTCAGGCCCTGTCCGACACCGGGGTAGTCAGCTGGATTTCCTATAATCTACTCGGTCGGCCCAAAAATGTGGCGAGTGCCCAGATCCGGTTGATGGCGCCGGTCGCAATTTTCAGCTCGGTACTGAACAACACGCCTGTTGTTGCGATGATGGTGCCTGCGGTGCGCGATTGGGCGCGGCGCAATAATATCTCCTCCTCCCAGCTGATGATTCCCCTCAGTTATGCCGCGATTATTGGCGGTACTTGTACCGTAGTGGGCACCAGTACCAATCTGGTGGTTAACGACATGCTCAAGGCCCAGCCGGGTATTGATGGTCTGGCGCTGTTTGATCTGGCCTGGATCGGTATTCCCTGCACCCTGGTGGTGCTGGGCCTGACCGTGGCCACCAGTCGCTGGCTGTTGCCGGATCGGAAGGGGCAATCCCAGCGTTTCGAGGATGCCCGCCAGTATGTCGTCGAAATGCTGGTCGAGCAGGGCAGCCCGCTGGTGGGTAAAAGCATTGAAGATGCCGGCCTGCGACAGCTGCCGGGCATGTTTTTGATAGAAATCGATCGGCAGGGCCGTATTTTGACTGCGGTGTCGCCCCGTGAATTGCTGCAAGGCGACGATCGCTTGATCTTTGCCGGTGATGTGCGCTCGGTTGTGGATTTGAAAAATATTCACGGTTTGCGGGTAGCGGATGACCAGGTGTTTAAGCTCGATGCCCATCAATCATCGCGCAGTCTGGTTGAGGTTGTGATTTCGCCAAACTTCCCGCACCTTGGAAAAACCGTTCGCGATATGGGCTTTCGCAATCACTACGGTGCGGCGATCATCGCCATCTCCCGAGACGGCCAGCATCTGAAAACCAAAATCGGTGACGTCGATTTGCGCCCGGGCGACACGCTCTTGCTGGAAACCCATGAAGACTTTGTTGAAAACCAGCGGTATTCACGGGATTTTCTGCTGGTCAGTCAAATCGAAAATTCACGCCCGGTGCGCCATGAGCAGCGAGGCACTGCCGGGCTGATTTTGCTGGGCATGGTGGCGCTGGTCGGCAGCGGTATGCTGCCAATGTTTAAAGCGGCCCTGCTGGCGGCGACACTGTTGGTGCTCACCCGCTGTGTGCGAATTCGCGATGCCCGGCGCAGTATTGACTGGGAAGTCCTACTGGTCATCGCGGCGTCGATCGGTTTGGGGGCTGCGATGGAAAAAACCGGCGCGGCCCACTCGATAGCGGAGTTGATAATTGGCGCGTCGGCGGGTTCGCCGACAGGGCTTTTAATCAGCCTGTTTGCGCTGACGGCCGCTTTTTCTGCAGTCATTTCCAACATGGCGGCGGCGGTTATCCTTTTCCCAGTGGCTATTGCGGCGAGCCAGGGGTTGGGTATCGCTCCGGAACCTTTAGCAGTCACTCTGATGATTGGTGCGTCTACCTGCTTCGCAACGCCTATTGGGTACCAGACCAACCTGATGGTCTACGGTCCGGGTAACTACAAGTTTCAGGACTTCCTGAAAATGGGCATTCCGCTCACGGTGGCCGTAGGTGCTGTCACGGTATCTATTGTGCCGCTGATCTGGCCGTTCTGAGCGGCGCTCAGATGGTAGTGCGTCCGAGCGCCATGATGGCCTGCAGCTGGTTGCGCAGGGTCTCATGATTTTTGTAAGGGGCGACACGAATGGTCAAAATCATTGCCCCTAGAAAACCCTTCAGGCTTTCCAGATCAACGACGTTGCCGGTTTTCTCTCGGTATTTCCGGTAAGGCTCATCCAGCATCATGCTGAAATACCGGTTAGTCTCTTCACTGGCAAGGTAGGGAGACATCCGACCGGTATTGGGGCCGGAAACCAGGTCAGTTGTCGGATTCTGTGCGTTGAAGTTCTGCGCAAAACAGAGCATCTCCTCCACCAGTCGCGGGAAGTCGTCCCGGTAAGGCAGGGTTTCTTCATACATACTTTGAAAGAAATCTCCCTGTCGCTTGTTCATAAGACTTTGGATGATGTCATCGCGACTGTCAAAGTAGCGATAGATCGTTGGGCGGGAGACTTTGGCTTGCTTGGCTATTTCTGAAATGGTGGTTTTGTCCACACCTTTGCGGGTTACCACCCGGTAGGTAGCAGACAGAATATTGTTTCTTGCCTGATCAGGATCGTCGTGTCGACTTCGCTTTCCCCAGCGTGTTTCGCCTACCATGGCTTGCCTCTTTATATTGAGCCTAAGCCGATTGTAAGTGAAATTTATTAACAGTGTAAGGAAAATTGGTTAAAAAGTAGCCGTGCTAAGCAAATACACGGCGGCAGTATATAAATGGATACCGGGACCATGGCGACCCGTTTTCTTTTATCGGGGAAATCGGAAGGCTGGCGCCGGTGAGGCGCCAGTATTAACCGCGCCTAGCGGTTAAGGCGGTTTTCGATCAACTCGTCTACCACCGCCGGATCGGCCAGGGTTGAGGTATCCCCAAGATTGTCCAGCTCGTTGGCCGCCACCTTGCGCAGTATACGGCGCATAATCTTGCCCGAGCGGGTTTTCGGCAGCCCCGGCGACCACTGGATCAGATCCGGCTTGGCAATGGGGCCAATCTCTTTCACGCAGAGTTGTATCAGCTCCTGCTTCAGCTCATCGCTGGGCTCGTGGCCGGCGATCAGGGTGACATAGCAGTAAATCCCCTGACCCTTGACGTCGTGGGGGTAGCCGACAACGGCGGCTTCGGCGACATCTTTGTGCAGCACCAGCGCGCTTTCCACCTCGGCGGTGCCCATGCGGTGGCCCGAAACATTGAGTACGTCGTCTACCCGACCGGTTATCCAGTAGTAACCGTCTTCATCGCGGCGGGCGCCGTCGCCAGTAAAGTAGTAACCGGGATACTGACTGAAGTAGGTATCGATCAGGCGCTGATGATCACCGTATACAGTGCGAATCTGACTGGGCCAACTGGCCTTGATCACCAGATAGCCTGAGCCTGCGCCTTCTATTTCCTTGCCGTCCTGATCCAGCAGCGCCGGTTGTACCCCGAAGAAGGGTTTGGTGGCAGAGCCGGGTTTGGTGGCAATCGCGCCGGGGAGGGGTGTGAGCATCTGGCCCCCTGTTTCAGTCTGCCACCAGGTGTCGACAATAGGGCAGCGCTCTTCACCGACTACGCGGTAGTACCATTCCCAGGCTTCCGGATTGATGGGTTCGCCGACAGTACCGAGCAGCTTCAGGCTTTTACGTGACGTTTTGCTGACGAACTCATCACCGGCACCCATCAGCGCGCGAATGGCGGTCGGGGCGGTGTAGTAGATGTTTACCTGATGCTTGTCGATGACCTGCCAGTGGCGTGAGGCATCGGGATAGGTGGGAATGCCTTCAAACATCAGCGAAATCGCGCCGTTGGCCAATGGGCCGTAGACAATATAGCTGTGGCCGGTCACCCAGCCCACGTCGGCGGTGCACCAGTAGACATCGCCTTCGTGGTAATCAAAGGTGTATTTGTGGGTGATGGCCGCCTGCAGCAGGTAGCCTGCAGTGGTATGCAGTACGCCTTTGGGTTTGCCGGTGGAGCCGGATGTGTAAAGGATGAATAGCGGGTCTTCCGCGTCCATCCATTCGGGCTCGCAGTCGACAGCGGCGGCATCTACCGCCTCGTGATACCAGACATCCCGGCCCTCCTGCCAGTCGATACTGCCGCCGGTGCGGTTTACCACCAGACAGGTGTCGATGGAGGGGCAGTGGACGAGGGCCTTGTCCGTATTGGCTTTCAGAGGGATGGTTTTGCCGCCGCGTACCCCTTCGTCTGCGGTAATCACCAGCTTGCATTCAGAGTCGTTGATGCGGTCTTTCAGGGCGTCGGGGGAGAAGCCACCAAAGACCACCGAATGGATGGCACCAATACGAGTGCAGGCCAGCATCGCATAGGCCGCCTCGGGGATCATTGGCATGTAGATGCAGACGCGGTCGCCTTTCGTGACACCGCGGGCCTTCATGGCATTGGCCAGGCGGCATACCTGCTCATGTAATTCCCGGTAAGTGATGGTCTTGTCATCGCTCGGGTCATCGCCTTCCCAGATCAGGGCGGTTTGGTTGGCGCGGCTTTCTAGGTGGCGATCAATACAGTTGACGCTGACATTGAGCTTGCCGCCCGAAAACCACGCCGCCTCGCCTTTAGCGAGATCGGCACTGACTACCTGATTCCATTCCTGCTGCCAGCTCAGAAACTCCCGGGCCTGTTCAGCCCAGAAAGTCTCCGGCTGCTCAACCGACTGGCGGTACATCTGCTCGTATTTTTCCGCGGTGATATGGGCCTGGCGGGCAAAAGCTTCGGGTACGGGATAGGTTTTAGGCTGCATGGATAACTCTCTGTACCTTATCGGTTTTTTGGTTGGATTATCACGGGCTTGCGCTTGAGAATAGCGACTATAGGCTGGCAGGTGAAGGGCGGAATCGTCAATAGGGTCTAATTGGCAACGTTCTGCGCTCACAGAACGATATTGTTCAGTTCCTCCAGCAGGTAATCGATAAACAGACGCACTTTAATCGGCAAGTGACGTTGCTGTGGATACATGATCCAGACCGGCTGTGGGTACTGGTTCCACTGTGGCAAAACCTGTTTCAGGGTGCCCTGTGAAATGTCATCCATCACTGAAAAGAAGGGCAGGCTGGCAATACCAAGCCCACAGCGGGCGGCGCTTAACAACGCGGCACCGTTGTCGCTGCGCCAGTTGCCGTCGGGGTGTATTTGCACGGTTTCACTGCCGTCGCTCAGATACCAGAGGGCATCCACCCCCATCAGGCAATTGTGCTGCTGCAGGTCTTCCAGCGTCTCGGGTTCACCCTGATCGACCAGATAGTCAGGGCTAGCAACGAGGTAGTTGAAATTGTCTGCCAGTTTGCGAGCAACCAGCGTCGAGCTTTTGAGCTCGCCATAACAGACCGACAAATCGTATCCTTCCTTGACCAGATCCGGTTGTTTGTCGGTAAAGTCCAGCTGTACCTGCAGCCTGGGGTATTGCTTGGTGAAGTTGGCCAGGATGGGAACCAGAAAGCGCTCCTGAAACACGCCAGAGATGTTGACCTTCAGGTTGCCGCGCGGTTCATTGCGGGACAGGGCCAGATCTTCTTCGGCTTTTTCAAAGGTATCGATGGCGAGCTTGCTGCGGCGATAGAACTGCTGGCCTTCGTCGGTGAGAGCTAGGCTGCGCGTAGTGCGCAATAGCAAACGGGTGCCGAGGCGGTCTTCCAGGCGGGAAATCAGCTTGCTGACCTGAGAGGTCGACATGTCCAGAGCTTTGGCGGCATCGGTGAAACTGTGGTGTTCGACCACCTGCACAAATTCGTAGATTCCGTCCCAGCGGGCCATATGCGCTCTCAATCGTCAGATTATTGTTTCTTAACAGGCAATAATGTTTTGCGGCATCCTATCTTAAAGGCAGGGCTGCCACAAACTACACTTTTGCTCCAATTGTGAAGAATTTTCGGGAGACTCCCCATGTACGACCTGATCATCAAAAACGGCACCGTGGTAGACGGGACTGGAGCTGCGGCACGCAGCGCAGATATTGCTATTCAGGGCGGCGTGATTGTGTCGGTCGGCAAGGTGCAGGGCGAGGCGCGTCAGACCATCGATGCCGAGGGGAAGCTGGTCACACCGGGCTGGGTGGATACCCATTCGCACATGGACGGGCAGGCCAGCTGGGACGTCTACTGCAGCCCTGCCGTAAATCACGGCATCACGACCTTGATCATGGGCAACTGCGGGGTGGGCTTTGCCCCCTGTAAGCCCACCGAGTCAGCTCGTCAGCAGATGATTGAAGTGATGGAAGATGTGGAGGATATCCCTGGCGCGGCGCTCAGCGAAGGCATCGACTGGCAGTGGGAAACCTTCCCTGAATATCTTGATACGCTCGACAAGATGCCGCGCGCTATCGATATCGGCGCGCAGGTTCCACACTGTGCCGTGCGCACCTACGTCATGGGTGATCGCGGTACCAACAACGAACCGGCCACCGATGAAGATGTGGCCCAGATGATTGAAATCGTGCGCGAAGGTATTGATGCCGGTGCCATTGGTTTCACCACCTCGCGTACCGAACTGCACACCACCCGCCACGGTCAGGTGATGCCCGGCACCTATGCGGATTCCAAAGAGCTGCTCGGTATCGGGCAGGCCATTGGCGACATCGGCAAGGGTATTTATGGTCTCGTGTCAGATTTTCACAACTGGCGGGAAGAAATGGAATGGATGAAAAAGCTGTCCATCGACAATAACTGCCAGGTCAACTTCGTCCTGTTCTTCCGTGAAGAAAAGGACTGGGAGCGGGTCGAGCAACAACTGGCTTACGTGCGTGAAGCGGCCAAAGACGGCGCGCGCTTGATCCCCCACGTGGGCGCACGGCCAGTTAATATCCTGATGGCCTGGGATGGTACCGTACACCCCTTTATGTTCTCCGCAGCCTACGCCGAGCTGGCCGGGCTGCAGCAGGCAGAGCGTCTGGCCAAGCTGCGTGATCCGGCCATTCGCAAAGCGATTGTCGAAGAGCCGCCCATGGATACCGGCGGTGACTTCTTCCTGGAAGCGATCATCAATGGGTATGACAACCTGTATGTGATGGACGATGT
>JBFHCW010000049.1:0-12262 GCA_041585035.1 Litorivivens sp. | reverse complement strand
CGCGTGAAGATGCTGACGTAGCTCAAGCCGCAACAGAGGGGCTGCGTCGCGATGGCGTTGAGCTGCTTACGGGTCACAAGGCGGTGCGCTTCGCCCGTGAAGATAACGATAAGGTGCTCTACGCCGAACATCAGGGGAGCACCGTCAGGCTCGTGTTTGATGAGCTACTGGTAGCCATTGGGCGAAAGGCCAATGTGGAGGGCTTCGGGCTCGAAGCATTGGGTATTGAGCTTCGCGACAACGGTACACTGGCGGTGAATGATCACCTGCAAACCCGTTACCCCAATATTTATGCCTGTGGCGATGTGACGGGCCCCTATCAGTTTACCCACGTGGCAGCGCATCAGGCCTGGTATGCGGTGGTGAACGCCCTGTTCGGGAAGTTCAAAAAATTCAAGGTCGACTATTCGGTCATTCCCTGGGCGACCTTTATCAGTCCTGAAGTGGCTCGGGTCGGACTCAATGAGCAGGACGCTATTGATAAGGGCGTGGACTACGAAGTGACTCGCTACGGTATCGATGATCTGGATCGCGCTATTGCCGACGGCAGTGACGAAGGTTTTGTGAAAGTACTTACCGCGAAAGGTTCAGATCGTATTCTTGGGGTGACGATCGTTGGTGCCCATGCGGGGGATTTGATTGCCGAGTATGTGCTGGCGATGAAGCATGGTATTGGGCTGAAGAAAATACTCGGCACCATTCATATCTATCCGACGCTGGCCGAGGCCAACAAGTATGCGGCGGGGGAGTGGGGCAAGGCCCACGCGCCGCAAACATTGCTACAGTGGGTTGAGCGCTTCCATCGCTGGCAGCGCTAGGCCTACTTGAGATCGACGCTAACAGGGCAGTGATCTGACCCGAATATATCATTCCAGATCGCCGCATCTTTGATCTTCGACTTTACCAGCGAGTCGCTGCCGAGAAAGTAGTCTATTCGCCAACCCACGTTCTTGGCCCGGGCTCCTGCGCGGTAGCTCCACCAACTGTATTTCACGGTGTCGGGATAAAAATGGCGGAAGGTGTCAATGAAGCCTGCCGCCACCATGTTATCCATGCCATCGATTTCTTTCTGGGTAAAGCCGGCGCTCTTGTTGTAATTGGGTTTGGGGCGGGCAATATCGATGTCGCGGTGGGCCACATTGAAGTCGCCACACATCAGCACCGGTTTTTCTTTCTCCAGCGTTTTAACAAAATTCAGAAAGTCCCGGTCCCAGGTTTCCCGGTAAGGCAGGCGAACCAGCTCGTTGCCAGAGTTGGGCGTGTAAACCGTCAGCAGGAAAAAATCCTCAAATTCAGCCGTCAGTACGCGGCCTTCTTTGTCGTGTTCCTCAATGCCGATATCGGCGAAGACTCTGATGGGCTCCTTGCGGGTGAGGATGGCCACGCCGGAGTAGCCCTTGCGGTCCGCAGAGTTGCTGTACACGTGGTAGCCTTCGATGCCTTCCAGAGCGGTTGCGACCTGATCATCCTGTGCCTTGGTTTCCTGCAGGCACAGAATGTCAGCATCAAGGCTGGTCAGTGAGTCGACAAAATCCTTTTTCATCACCGCTCGAATGCCGTTGACGTTCCACGATGCTATCCGCATGTTTGCTGAATCCCCCATTTTTTTGAAGCGCGCATTGTACCTCAGAGGTAAAGGTGGGGCAGTATTCTCAAATGATATAGATAATGGTTATCATTTGCGTTTAAATGCGGGCTTCTAATGAGCCTCGCAGGAGAGCGTCATGAAGGCGTATAAGGTGTGTTATCGACATTGGGTTGTAGCTTTATTGGCCGCTAGCAGCGGCGGCTTGCTAGTCGGACAGGAGCTTGAAACTGTTGCGGTGTATGGCCAGAAGGGGGACGGCTATCTGCCAGCGGATGACAGTAGTGCTACCCGGCTCGGTTTGGCCGTTCTGGAAACGCCGCAGTCGATCAGTTCAATCGGTCAGGCGCAGATGCGTGATTTTGCTATGGTCAGTCTGAATCAGGCGCTGGATACCGCAGCAGGGGTGCAGGTGCAGCGAGTTGAGACTGATCGTACTTATTACACCGCGCGCGGCTTTGATATCACTAACTTTCAGGTAGACGGTGTGGGTTTGCCGTTGAGCTACGGTAATCGCGCCGGAGAAGTTGATACGGCCATTTATGAACGCGTGGATGTGGTGCGCGGCGCTAACGGATTGATGGCCGGGGCTGGCAATCCCTCCGCCAGTATCAATATGGTGCGCAAACGCCCTTACTCAGATAATAGCGGACGACTGTCACTGACTTCAGGTGCCTGGGACAAACAGCGCGTCGAAGGCGATGTCAGTACCGTACTGGGTGAAAGCACCCGCCTGCGCGCCGTGGCTGTGCGAGAAAAGCGAGACTCCTACCTGGACCGTTACCAGCTGGAAATCAAACTCGGTTATCTGGTGGTCGAGCAGGACGTGGGCGATAAGTCCAGGCTGACCGTTGGCGGCAGTTTTCAGTCCAGCGACGCCGATAGTCCGATGTGGGGCGCACTGCCGCTTTACTATAGCGATGGAACTCAAACCGACTACGATGCGTCGACCAGTACGTCAGCGGATTGGGCTTACTGGGACACCAACCGGCGCACGGCGTTCGTTGAGTGGTCGCAGTCGTTCAGTAATGGCTGGCAACTCATTCTGAGCCACAATGCCAATGGCCGCGATGGCGATGCAGAACTGTTTTATGTCTACAGTCAGCCGGACCCGGTCACCGAGTTGGGTCTGCAGGGTTACGCCAGCGCCTACCGTCTGTCTGAAGAGCAGAGCGTTACCGATGCCTATGTTTCGGGTCGCTATCAACTGGCCGGGCGTGAACATGAAATTGTGTTGGGCGCGAACTGGGCGCGCAATACCCTGAAAGATGCTTCCGTCTATGATTTCACCACCGGAAATGGATTTCCGCCTGTGGGCAACCTGAACACCTGGGAAGGCAAGGCGCCTTACCCCACCTTTGCCGATGGTGTTGATGACCCTGCCAATGGCAGCGACTGGACCGATCGCCAGCAGGCGCTTTATCTTGCCACCCGCTATCGCTTTACCGATAACCTGTCATTGACGGCGGGCGCGCGCACAATCGACTGGGAAAGTGAGGGGCGCAGTTACGGCGAAGACCACGCGACCGAAGCCACCGGCAAAACCCTGCCCTATGCGGGGCTGCTCTATCGCTTTGCGGATGATTACACGCTGTATACCAGTTATACCGAAACCTTTATGCCACAGCGTGATATGGGCCAGGACTTCACCCGTCTGGCGCCGAGCGAAGGGCGCAATGTCGAGCTGGGACTAAAAGGGGAGGTGTTCGACGGTCGCATGCTGGCCACCGCTGCCGTGTTCCGCGCAAAACATGACAACACTGCAGAGGCTGCAGGCACGGCTACCGACCCGGTATCGGGAGGTGTAGTACGCGTTTATCGAGGCGTGGATTTCGCCAGCGAGGGTGTCGAGCTTGAAGTGAGTGGCTATCTCGCTGAAGGCCTGCGCGGCAATATCAACGTTACGGTCTTGCAGATCAAGGATGACAACGGCGACAATGCGCGCCACTACGTGCCCAAGCGTACCTTAAATACCAGTCTCAGCTATCAAGTGCCCGGTGTTTTGCCGCTGCGCGTAGGCGCGGGACTGCGTTGGCAAGACGAAATCTATCTTGAGCTACCGACTTTCGGCACCCGGGTTGAGCAAGACAGCTACGCGCTGATTGATCTGTTCGCCCACTATGCGATCACCGATAAGCTCAGTGCCTCAGTGAATATCGCCAATGTCACCGATGAAAAATACATCACCAGTCTGTACTGGGAACAGGGGTACTACGGCGCCCCCCGTCACAGCCAGCTTACTGTTTCCTGGGATTATTAAAGAGCATGAGTAACAAACTGCTGTTTCGTATTCACAGCTGGTCGGCCCTGGCGGCCTGCCTACCGTTGCTACTTATCTGTCTGACGGGCAGCGTCTTGGTGTTCAAGCACGAAGTCGACAGCCTGCTGATGCGGGACAAAGTCAGGGTCGAGCCACTGTCGCAGCGGCAGAATCTGGATACACTGCGCAATCTGGTGAATGACACCTACCCCAGCCACGAAGTGGTGGGCTGGGCTTTGTTTCAAGACCCGGCGCGGGCGGATCTGGTGTACGTCATGGCCCACGGCAGCAGTGACTGGTCCTACCTTTTGTTGGACCAGTACCGGGCGGAAGTTCTGGCGCCGGTGGTTTCCACCACCCACTATTTCACCGACTGGCTTTTGGAATTGCACTATACCTTGTTGTTGCACGACGCAGGTCTGCTGCTCAGCGGGCTTGTCGCAGTCATACTGTGTCTGCTCGGCGTCACTGGCTTGTGGCTGCATCGCAGCTTCTGGAAAAACCTGTTTACCCTGCGTACCAAAGCGCGCCGGGTTCTGTACTACAGTGACCTGCATAAATTAATCGGAGCTTACGCGTCGCCGGTGCTGTTGGTGCTGGGTTTTACCGGCGCCTACTGGAACCTTACCCACTTTGCCCATGAGGTAGAGGAGCATGCCAGTGGTGAGGAGCACTATAAAATGCAAACGCGGCTCTACAACGATGAGCTGTCACTGCAGGCCTTGCATGATCGCAGTGAACGGGCCCTTCCAGATTTTGATGCCACGTATATTTCCTTGCCCTGGGAGCCGAGTCAGGGCATCCGATTCTTTGGTGACGTCAACAGTTCGAACCCTTTGCTGAGCCAGTACGCCAGTTCGGTTCACTTTGATGCTTATACCGGTGAACAAAAAAGCGTTTACGACATTCGGGGGCAAGGTCTGCAAGCAAAAACCTTCGATAGCTTTCGGCGATTGCACTTTGGTGATTTCGCCGGGCTGCCAAGTCGTATTGTCTGGTGTCTGTTTGGTCTGGCACCAACGGTTCTCGCCTTTACCGGTATCAGCCTGTGGTTAACACGTCGACCACAGCGGCGCCGGGCGGCAGCCAAGGCTAAAGTAAAAGCAGAGTCTGAACGTCAGTCACCCGAGAGCTCCCCCGAGGCGGTCAGTCAGGTTTAAGGCTTCGGCCAGCGCTGGTTTTTGTCGCTCCGGTACAGGTAGTATGGTGCCCACCAAATAATCATAATTGTGGGTGACCTATGATACGTCTGCTGGTTCTTTCACTGCCTTTGCTATTGGCCGCGTGTGATGCACAGCGCGATTTTCCCTGTGATCCTGTAGAAGACCGTGTGCCCATCTGCGGCTTGCAGGCGCCGGAAGATATTGAACCGACCCCCGATGGCAAGCACCTGATTCTGAGTCAGTTTGGCGGCATTACCGGCTCGGATTCAGGCAGCCTGATGTTGTTTGATCCGCAAAGCGAAACCACATTGCCACTGTATCCCCTGGCCAATCAGACGGCTGAACCGGAGGGTTGGGGCGACGCCGACTGTCCGGGCGCGCCGGGGGCGGCTATTTCCCCGCATGGCATTCATCTCTCCCAGCGCAGCGACGGTCGCTGGCAGTTGCTGGTGGTAAATCACGGTGGCCGCGAGTCGGTGGAGTTTTTTGAGTGGCGCGACGGCAGCTCCTTGCACTGGCAGGGCTGTACAGTGCTGCCTGAGGGCGCCTTTCTCAATGATGTGGTCGCAACGCCGGACGGGGGCTTTCTGGTGACCCACATGTTTCCCAAAGACAATATCTGGGCGCTGCTGCGGACTTTCTTTGGCGCGGAACGCGGTCATGTCTGGCGCTGGCGAGAAGGAAAGGGGGTAGATATCCAGCCCGGTAGTCTGGGCTCTTTCCCCAACGGTATTCAGATCAGTGACGATGGTGAAGTCCTGTTCCTGAATCTCTATACCAACAATCGCGTGCGCAAGATTGCGCGCGACAGCGGCGAACATCTCGGCGAGGTGGACGTGGCGCACCCGGACAACAGCAGCTGGCTACCGGACGGTCGTTTGCTGGTCGCTTCTCATCCGCGCGACAAGCTGCTGCCCGGTTTGTGCGGTGATGTGCACAGCGGTGCCTGCGAATCGCGATTTGAGCTGGTTGCCATTGATCCGGAAACCATGACCGCGGAAACCCTGTTTGAACACGCGGGCGCACCGATGGGCGCAGGGACGGTGGCAGTAGCGTGGGGCAACTACTGGTTTATCGGCTCCTATGCAGGAGACCGCCTGTTGCGGGTGCCTGCGCCTGGTGCTGGCACAGGGCAATAAATAGTTATGAGCAACGCTAACCTGAGACTCCTTGCGGGGCCGGTGCTGGGCGCACTGGCAGCGCTGCTGGGCTGGTCGATGGAACTCGATCAGCACGCCATCGTTACCCTGTCAGTGACAGCGTTTTGCCTGGGTTGGTGGTTCGCCGAGGCCGTGCCCATTGCCGTGACCGCCCTGATTCCCCTGGCGGTTTTCCCGTTGTTTGGGGTGCTCACCAAAGCAGAGGTTGCCGAGGCGTATGGGGCCTCCATCGTACTGCTAATGCTGGGCGGTTTTTTGTTGTCCCGAGCCATGGCCCATCGCGGTGCCCACTACCATCTGGCCCTGATGGCACTGCACTGGGTCGGCGCTGGCAGTGAGCGGCGCCTGATCGTCGGGTTTATGCTGGCGTCGGCCCTGTTAAGCATGTGGATTTCCAATACCGCGACCACCTTGATGCTGTTGCCAGTTGCACTGGCCATTCTCGATCGCCTGCAGAGCCCGACGCTGGCGGTGCCCCTGCTGTTGGGGATTGCCTATGCCGCCAGTATTGGTGGTATCGGTACGCCGATCGGCACACCGCCCAACCTCGTCTTTATGCAGGTTTACACCGAGTTGACTGGGGAGGAAGTCAGTTTTCTCGGCTGGATGCGCTGGGGCTTGCCGGTGGTGGTGCTGCTGTTGCCGGCGGCCATGTGGTGGCTGTCGCGGGGGCTGAACAAAACGCTGTCGGCTACCTTGCCCGACAGGGAGCCTTGGGATGTGGCGCAAAAACGGGTGTTGTGGGTATTTCTGGTTACGGCGCTGCTCTGGATAACTCGCAGTGAACCCTTTGGAGGCTGGTCGGGCTTGCTGGATCTGCCGGGTGCCAACGATGCCACCGTGGCGCTGCTTGCCGGTGCGAGTCTGTTCGCCATCGGCGACGGCAAGGGCGGCAGGCTGTTGGACTGGGAGGCAACCCGAGAGCTGCCCTGGGGCATTCTGATTCTGTTCGGTGGCGGGATTTGTATTGCCAAGGCCTTCGCCGCGTCGGGTCTGTCCGAGCAGGTCGCCGGAGCGGTGACCGCCCTGCAGCACTGGCCGGTTTTGCTGTTGCTATTGGTGCTCTGTCTCAGCGTTACCTTTCTCACCGAAGCGACCAGTAATATGGCCACGGCTACCCTGTTGCTGCCGATTCTGGGCGCCGCCGCGCTGGGACTGGGTTTGCCCCCTGCGCTGTTGATGGTGCCGGCGGCGATCAGCGCCAGTTGCGCCTTTACCCTGCCCATTGCCACCGCACCGAATGCGATTGTCTACGGCAGCGGCATGATCAGCGTGCCGCAGATGGCCCGGCGGGGAGTGGTGTTGAGTGTGCTGGGGGCAGTGATCATTACCTTGAGCAGCTTCGTGCTGATTCACTGATTACTTGGCAAAATCGGTCATAAGAGCAAAAATACAGCGCCATTGGCAGCTATCGACAGCAAGATGACAGCATTTGTCATTGTTTGTCTGGCCAGTGAGCGTAGAGTTGCAGCTCAGAATCGAATGCCGGGCCTGTCCGGCCGACAAGTGAGGTGAGAGTCATGTCGCAGCGTTATCCCATGCCCATGCCCTTTGGCTGGTACGCCGTTTCCTATGCCGATGAGCTGGCGGCGGGCGAGTCCCGTGCCGTGCGTTATTTCAATCAGGACCTGGTGCTGTTTCGTACCGAAAGCGGAACGCCCGTGCTGCTGGAAGCTTACTGTCCGCACCTGGGTGCTCACCTGGGTTACGGCATTCACGAAAATGAAGGCAAGGGTGGACGCATTGAGGGCGAATCGATTGTCTGCCCCTTCCACGCCTGGAAGTTCAATGAGAAAGGCGAGTGCACCGACGTGCCCTACGCTAAAAACATGCCGCCGAAAGTGGCGGGCAAGCAGTGCCTCTATGCTTTCCCCACCCGTGAGACCAATCAGGTAATCTGGGCCTGGTATCACCCGGAGCGCATCGACCCGCTGTGGGAAGTAGAAACCCATGAAGAAATGAACAGCGACGACTGGTCACCCCAGGACCGCTACGACTGGACCCTGAAAACCCACCCTCAGGAGATGGCGGAAAACGCTGCTGATCCGGCGCACTTTCGCTACGTCCATGGCACTGCCTCATTCCCCGAGTGGGAAACCACCTACGATGGACCCAAATCACGTGGCCTGCAGAAAGCCAATATGCCGACGCCTCGCGGCGAAGTGAAAGGTGAAATCCACACCGCCAGTTTTGGTCCCGGTCAGGGCTATACCCGCTTCAAGGGCATCGCCGAAACCTGCCTGATGGGTTTGACGACTCCGATCGACAACGAAACCGTGCAGATCCGCTTTGCTTTCACTCAGCCGAAAATCGATGGCGAGGTGAAAAAAGGCGGCGTGAATGCGGCGATTGTGAAAGACATCGTCGGTCAGCTGGAAGAAGATGCGCCGATCTGGGAGCACAAGATTTATCGTCCGCTGCCGATCCTCTGTGACGGCGATGGTCCGATTGCAAAATTCCGCAAGTGGTACAGTCAGTTCTACGCTGACGGATTCGACCCGAAAGCCCTGTAATTGTCGGCAAATACTCGGGATTGTGAAAGGAGGCCATGTGCCTCCTTTCTTTTTTTCGGAAACCTGATAAGGTTTAGCCCGAAATTTTGTTAGTGCGGTAGCAATGAAATTACATAATAAGGCCATCGGAATGGCCGCACTGCTGCTTTTACAGCTAGCAGGTCTGTCTCAGGCAGCAGCCGATTGCAAAGAACCCCCACTGCCTGCAGTGCCCGATGGAAGTACAGCGGACAAACAAACCATGCTCGAAGCCTACCGGGAAATGCGTGAGTATCAGGCTCAGGCGCAGAGCTTTCTGGATTGTATCGATGCGCTCAAGGTGTCGGAGCCTGACGTGGATGTAGAAATCCTGTTGGAGCGACTGAACGCCTACAACCGCACCGTGGAAAATATGGATGTGGTATCGCGCAAGGTGCACACCGAGCTGGACACCTTCAATACGCGCTAATCGGCAGTGATCAGCGTTGGTTTCTGTGAAATGCCCTGTGCAGCGAGTTCCTCCAGAAAGTGTGCACTGACCTTGCGCTCGCCCAGAACAATGACGCGCTGATCGCCGGGCGGTCCTGCCGCAGGCAGGGTTGGGTCCAGCAGCGACTCCACGCGGCGGGCAATCGCTTCGCCGGAGTCCACTAAATGCACCCCGGGAAAATACTCACGCAACTGCACGGCGACCAGCGGGAAATGGGTGCAGGCCAGCACCAGTGTATCCATTTCGGCGGAGCGGGGGTGGTGTGCGAATTCTGCTGCCAGCGTCTGGTAAAGTTCCGGGTGATCCGTGCCCTCCCAGAACTGCTGCTCGATGGCAGGCGCCAGCGCACTACTGCCCACCGATATCACACAGCAGTCTGCGGCAAAATCCTTGATGAGTTGCGCGGTGTACTGCCGACGCACGGTGCCGGGGGTAGCGAGCAGGCCGATGACGCGACTGCGACTGAGAGCCGCTGCGGGTTTGATGGCCGGCACAACACCCACGACGGGCAGGGTTAGCCGCGCGCGCAGGGCGGGGAGTACGGTGGTGCTTGCGGAGTTGCAGGCAACGACCAGCAGGTCGGGACGGGTTTGTTCTACCAGTGCGGTAATCGTCGCGCAAATATGCGCACTCAGTGCAGCTTCTTCCCATTCACCGTAGGGAAAGCCGCCGCTGTCCATGGCGTAGATCAGATTGAGGTGGGGGAGGCGGCGATGGATTTCGCCGCCGATACTGAGAGAACCGACGCCCGAATCAAACACCAGAACGGTAGGTGCTGCGCTCATGGCTTGTCTATCCGGGCGAGTGATTACAGAAGTTCGAGGATCTTTTCAGCAGAGGTTTCGACAATGCCGCCGGGCGGTTCAATGGCAAAGTGGCTGACTACACCATCGTCGACAATCATTGCCATGCGTTTGCAGCGCACGCCCATACCAAAACCGGAGCCGTCCATTTCCAGACCACAGGCCTTGGTGAACTCGGCATTGCCGTCCGCCAGCATCAGGATTTCATCGGCGTTCTGGTCCTTGCCCCAGGCGCCCATCACAAAGGCGTCGTTGACCGACAGACAGGCAATCGTGTCGACGCCCTTGGCTTTGATTTTGTCTGCGTTGACCACAAAACCGGGCAGGTGAGTCATGGAACAACCGGGAGTAAAGGCGCCGGGAACGGCAAACAGAACCACTTTCTTGCCTGAAAAAATGCTGTCGGTGGTGATGTCCTGAGGGCCTTCGCCGCCCATGGTTTTCAGTGTTACGGAGGGGATCTTATCGCCTGTTTTAATCGTCATTGGAGGCTCCTTCTGTCAGTGTGGGGCTAAGTCTACCCCCAGCGCGCAGGTACTTGAAAGGCCCCTCTTGAAAAATCCTCGCTCATCCCCATGTTGAAAGTAACAGGCAACTGAGCCTGGTAAGTATTTGGAGGTGAATCATGTCTGCGTTTACTTACACACCCTATGCCTGGCTGGATGACTTCCGCCGGGATTTCAACCGCTTCGTCAATGCCGGCGCAGAGCACCAGAGCTGGAGTCCGGCTGTGGACCTGGCCGAGGACGAAAGCGGCTATTTCATTACTGTCGATCTGCCGGGCGTGAATCCCGATGATGTGGAGATCACAACGCACTCCCAGCAGCTGACGGTGAAAGGCAAGCGCGATTGGGACGACGGCGAGCGCACCAGTCTCAGCAAGGAGCGCTGGCGCGGCGATTTCGTGCGGCGGTTTAGCCTGCCGAAAGTCGCCGATGTGGATCGCATCGACGCCAAGTACAGCAATGGCGTGCTGGCAATCCATCTGCCAAAGTCAAAAGAGGCTGAGCCTCGCCGCATCGCGATTAACGTCCACTGATCGCCTGAACTGCACAGGGCTCCGTCTTCGGGGCCCTTTCGCTCTCAAGAGGGAGCGGCTAAGCTTGCGCTTTTGCCGGTTTGCTCCCTATGTCTGAACGCACACATCTGTCAGCAGCGCTCAATGAATTCTGGCTTGCCTGGACCTTTCTAACGCGTCTGCCTGCACTGGGAAAAATTCAGTACTCGCCTGAAGCGTTGAATCGGTCCGCGCGCTTTTTCCCCTGGGTGGGCTTGGTACTCGGTTTGCTGCAGGCACTGACCTACAGTCTGGCACTAAGCCTGTTTTCCAGCGTCTGGCTTGCGGCGCTCTTCAGTGTTGTGTCTGTTGTGTTGTTGACCGGCGCCTTCCATGAAGACGGCTTTGCCGACTACTGCGATAGCTTTGGTGGCCAGGATAGCGCCAGCCGGCTGCAGATCATGACCGACTCGCGCCTTGGCACCTTCGGGGTGTCCGGTCTGTTTTTTGCGCTGGCCCTGCGTGTCGCGCTGATTGCCTCTCTGGACACTCAGCTTGTGTTAATCGTGATTGTTCTGACTGCGGGCCTCAGCCGCTGGACAGCAATCAGTCTGATGCTGAATACACCCTATGCGAAAACGGACGGCAAAAGTAAGCCGCTGGCCGAATCCATTGACCCTTTGGCGCTGTTGTTTGGAGCAGCACCCGTGGTGCCGCTGTTGTTGTTTCTGGATAGTGCAATGCTATTGGCGCTGATTGTGATCCTTGCGTCCTTCATAATGGGATTTTCCGCACAATTGCGACAGCGATTGGGTGGTTTTACCGGTGATGCCTTGGGCGCGGCGCAACAAATCAGCGAAGTCCTGGTCTATAGCTGCATACTGGCTATCAGCCTTTAAGCGGGTTTGAGGGCGTTAATTCACGTGAATATTTACAAGCGCTGAACTCACCTTGGTAAGAGAGGTAGAATGCGCTCTTATTGAGCTGAACATTTGGCTAACAACTGGAGGTAGTTTATGCATCGCACAAAAACCGGAAAGACCCTGTCCCTGATTCTGTCAGCCTTGGTCATGTGGAGCGGCCTGCTCCTTTCATCTGCTAACGCAGGCGTTATTTCGTCCTCTGACATGTTGGTTGAGCAGCACCAGTTTGAAAGCAAGCAATCGGTCAAAGCCTTCCTTGATCGCGACGACGTGAAACAGCAGTTGGTGGATATGGGTGTTTCTCCGACTGATGTTGACGCACGCATCAATGCGATGACCGCCGATGAGCTCGCTGAGCTGAATGCGAACTTGCAGGATGCTCCCGCCGG
>JBFHCW010000048.1:0-12478 GCA_041585035.1 Litorivivens sp. | reverse complement strand
TGAACAAACGCATCGTGCCCATTGCTGCTAGCCATGAGAACCTCCATGCCAACGCCGGTGTGAGAGCGAACACGGAGCGGCGGCGTTCTGACTGTTGTGGCTCTTGAAAGCTTAGAGCGAAGAAACCCTTCAGGGTTTCATGAAAACGTCGCAGTTTTCCGCATCCTTCACTTTGTTCTAGCATAGTTTATGGGTGCGTGGGATAGGTAAATTCCGATTTTGCTTTTTTTTCGGTAGATGTGAATAAAGCGCTTCACAGCGCGAATGAATGCGAACATAATGATTTTCTGCTCGCATTTTTCGGCACGTCTTTTTGCGCACTTTGCTGCGGTATTTCCCTTTCGTTATTTTTTACAGATTCCCTGTTTCAGGTCGTTTTGCCGTCGAGCTTCTCGAGTGCTCCGTCGCGCGTTAGCTGATAACTCTCCAGATCCTTTGCCAGGACGATATTGCCGCTATAGTGCTGCGCTGCCTCTACGCGCAATTCATCCACGTGGCGTTTGCCGGGTGCCGGCAGGTCGCGATAGCGCTGGCTGAAGTGAGTCAGCGCCAGATGGGGCAGCTTGGCGCTGGTTGCGGTTTTGGCCAGCATGGCCGCTGTGCTGTGCATATATTGGGGGCCGACCTGCGCCAGAATATCTTCGGTGAAGGTGGCTTCATGTACCAGAAGGTCAGTGTTTTTAAGGGCGGATAGCAGAAGATCGGGTTGATCGTTGTCGCCGCCGACCATAATGGTTCGCGCTTTCCAGCTGGGCTCACACACCTGTTCCGGGTTGATGTTGCGCCCGTCATCTAGCGTTACGCTATGCCCGTGTTGCAGCTCGCCCCACAGGGGGCCGCGCGGTATTTGCAGTGCGCCCAGTCTTTCCTGATTCAGTGTGTGCGGCGTTTTTTCTTCAAACCGATAGGCAAAGCTCGGTACCCGGTGCGACAGGGCGTGGGCGCTGACCCGAAGGTGTTCATCCTCGTAAACCGCAGTGTGTTGATCTGAACGAACAAAGTGCAGGGGGTAGCGCAGGGTGTGCAGATCGGTGTGCAGGCGAACCGCTTCGACAAATTGCTGGATGCCGTCGGGGGCGCAGATGGTCAGGGGCTGGGTGCGCCCGCTCATATTGGCGCTGGCAATAATGCCGGGCAGGCCGTAGCAGTGATCGCCGTGTACATGGCTGATGAAAACGGCGCGCAGGCGCGCCAGGCTGTGACGGCTCTGTAGCAACCGGTGCTGGGTGCCTTCGCCGCAGTCCACCAGATACCAGTCTCGCTGATCGTCAATGGACAGCGCGAAGCCGCTGACGTTTCGGTGCCGGGTGGGTACGCCGGCGGAAGTGCCCAAAAATGTAAATCGCATGTCGAAAGTATACCGCTTAAGCAGACGGGGCGAGCAGGGTGCGGGTGCGTTGCGATGGCGCCAGCGACAGGACGGCGACAATACTGTCGATAAGATTGCTGGCCATAAATTCCGTGTCTGCCGACAGTGCCTGGTAGGCTTCTGTGTGGCGCACCCGGGCGTGATCGGAGACGCCGTGATAGGCGAGCAGGTTCATGTGCAAGATGCGCTGCTCGATCACCGGCTGGGGCAGGTGGCCGAGTTGTTTGGCGGTAAATTCTGCGATTTTGCTTTCCCGGACCAGTTGCAGGTGGTGTTTCTCCGGGGTCTGGTAGCCCAGTGTATTGGCGGTGATCAGCTCGGCGCTGATGTGGATGTAGGCCTCACCTCCATCCGGATCGTCCAGTTTTTCGATCAACGGTTGCACCATGGCGGTGGCGACAATGGTTTCGGTGGGTTCGTTGCGCGCGGCGAGCTGGTCGATGATGGCGGCGCGGCGATCGGCAACGCCACCGGCGTGCTTGTCGAAGATGGCCTGCAACAGGCCGTTCTTGCCGCCAAAATGGTACTGGATAGCATTGCGGTTGCTTTGTCGCGCGGCGCGGGTAATGGTGTTGAGCGACACGCCCTCAACGCCGTTGCGGGCGAACAGGGTTTCGGCCGCGCGCACGATGGCCTGTTGGGTACGTAAGCTGCGGTTGTCGAGAGAGCTTGAGGTCAAAAGTGTTTCTGCCTAGGTTGTGTGTCACCGTCAGTCGTTCTGCCGTATGAGCAGGAAAGCCGGATGTGGTCCAGCAGTCTGAACCAGTGATTCCGGCCGCGCCTGTCCGATTTAAGGTGATTGTATTAGTATCACTGGCATTGGCCGAGCTCAAGCTGAACTATTATCAGGCTCTGTCCTTCATACGGGTGAGGCGGTCGGCGCCAGCATGCGTAGTATGATCTGTTACAGACTATAAAAACCGATATCCATTATTGGCTGGGTTTCGTAAACACGGGGCGGTAGCGATCTGCGCCCCACCATTAGAATGATTGCTTGAAATTGGAAGGAGCGTTCCATGAAATTTGCTTACCACCACAGCATGTGCCCGCCAGAACAGTATGTTCCGCTGACCAAGGCGGCAGAAGAGATCGGTTTTGACACCGTGACTTTCCCGGACAGCATTTGCTACCCGAAAGAAGCCAGTTCCAAATACCCCTACAACGCCGATGGCAGTCGCGAGTTTCTGGATGGTGTCCCGTTCATTGAGCCCTTCCTGCTGATGTCGCACTTGGCGGCGGTGACCACCAAGATTCGGTTTTCCACCTCGGTTCACAAGACGGCTGTTCACGAACCAGCCCTGCTGGCGAAGATGATGTCCAGCCTGGCGGTACTCAGCGGTAACCGCTTTGTATACGGCGCCGGTATCAGCCCCTGGGGTGAAGATTTTGATGTCACCAACACGCCCTGGGAAAAGCGCGGCAAGCGTCTGGATGAAATTATCGAGATTGTTAACGGCCTGATGAGTGGCGACTATTTCGGCTATCAGGGCGAGTTCTTCCAGCTGCCGGAAATCAAACTGTGCCCGGTGCCCAGCGAGCGTCCGAAGATTCTGGTGGGTGGTCACTCCAAGCCGGCCCTGCGCCGCGCGGCCCGTCTGGGTGACGGCTGGATCGCCGCCGGTGGTGATGCGGAATCTATCAAGGTCATGGTGGATCAGATCAACGAGTTCCGTAAGGAATACGGCCGCGACCATCTGCCTTTCGAATTTCAGGCCATGACCCAGGACGCCTACAGCCCGGACGGTATCAAACGCCTGAAGGAGATCGGCATTGATGAAGTGCTGGTGGCCTTCCGCAACGTCTACGAGTCGGAGCCGGACGACAAAACCGTTGAAGAAAAAATCGGCATGATGAAGTGGTTTGCCGATGAGGTGATTGCCAAGTCACGCTGATAAGCCCGTACAATGCCCGCATAGCGAAAACAATAAGAGGCGGGTTATGAAAAAGCGCTACTGGTTTGTCTTGAGTGTTGCGCTGCTGGCAGGACTGCTGCTGGTGGCGCGCGCTTTCCTTCTTCCTTCTGTTATTCAGTTGCCGCAACTCAGCGGTGAGCTGACCGTTCTGACAACGACCCATGACGGCCTGCAACGCCAGTACCGCTTATATACGCCTGCGCAACTGCCGAAGGCACCGGCTGCCTTGTTTGTGTTTCACGGCTCCCTGTCGACCGGCGCGTCCATGCGTGAGCTGACGGCGCGGCAATTCGACCGGCTGGCGGACGAGCAGGGGCTGGTGGTGGTTTATCCCGACGGTGTCGATCGCCACTGGAATGACTGCCGGGCCTCGGCCAGTTATCAGGCCAATGTGCGCAATATCGACGATGTGGGTTTTGTTCGGAGCATGATTGACGCGCTGAAAGCCAGCCACGGTATCGGCGCCGACAGAGTTTATGCCACCGGGCTTTCCAATGGTGGCCATATGACCCTGCGATTGGCACTGGAGGCGCCGGAGTTGATGGCCGGCTACGCGCCGATTGCCGCCAATTTGCCGGTGGACGCCAATCTCGATTGCGACAAACGCGGCGAGGCGGTGAATATTGCGCTGATCGAAGGCAGTGCCGACCCGGTAAACCCCTACGACGGCGGTCTGGTCAAGCTGTTGTGGGATGAGAGCCGGGGTGAGGTTCTGTCGGCGGCGGCCACGGCTGAGTATTTTGCGGGGCTCGCGGCTTACGACACCGGGCCGCAGTATTTTGAGCTGGCAGATACCGTGCAGGATGATGACGGCTATATCGATGCCCAGCTCTGGTATGGCAAGGCGGTGCGAGTGGGTTTGTTTACCCTGCAGGGCGGCGGGCATGTGGTGCCCAGCGTCAACGCCCGCTTTGGTGCACTAGGTGGGGATATTCGCGATATCGATGCGGCCGACCTGATCTGGGCCTTTCTGACGGCCGCGCCCGCCGAGGCGGGGCTGCCTTGAGCGGGTTCAGGCTTCGGCTAACTCCACTACGCGGGCTTTGACCGGGCGCAGTTTCTCGACAATATCGAACAGGTAGGTGGCGTGTTCGCGGCGCTTGGCCATGGGCACCATCAGCAGGTTCTGGGCGGCGCCCATCACCATGTCAAAAGCCATTTTGGTAACCAGTTCGGGGTCCAGGTCGCGGCGGACTTCGCCTTTCTTCTGCAGGGTGCGGATAAACTCACCCATCAGTATGCGAAACTGGCCGATTTTCTCGATCTGGGTTTGCAGGCCTTCACCGCTGCGGGTCAGGCAGTAGTGGTAAAGATTGAAGCGCACCCGCCACTCCCGGTCTGACTCTTCGTCGAGCGGCAGGCCGGAGGTGATCATGGGGATAAAGTAATCCAGAGAGATCTCTTCCAGGTCGGCAATGGCGTCCTGCATGCGCTGATCAATGCGCTGGTCGGCCCACTGAAAAGCCGCCATCACGATCTCTTCCTTGCTGTTGAAGTAGTGTGACAAGACGCCAATCGAGCAGCCCAGCTCTTTGGCCAGTGCTCTGGTAGTAAGTGCTTCCAAACCCCGGTCGGCTATCAATCTGGATGCTACCGAGGCTACCTCTTCGCGACGGCTGTCGTGATCTACTTTCCGCACGCAGCGTACCCCCACTGAACTCAGGTTGTTTTTTAGTCGATTGTGACAGTATACCCGGATTGGGTTATTTTTCATATCGAACGCTTGATATGTATAAAGCTATTACATATCATCTGTTCAAAATAAACCGATGAACCTCGGCAACGACCGCAGGAGGAAGGGACCCATGACTGAAGCAGTCGCCAGCTACAAGCAGGCTAAAGACAACCACAAGCTAAACCATATTCCAGGCTCATTTGGTTTGCCGATTATCGGCCACACCATTTCACTGGTAAAAGACCTGTACGGCACCGTCGACAAGCAGTACAAGCACTTCGGGCCGGTATCCAAGTTTGGTCTTGCGGGCTTTAAAGGCGTGCTGCTGTGCGGCCCTGATCTGTACCAGCAGATCTACCTCGACAAGGAAAAGAACTTCTCTGCCGAGATGGGCTACATGGGTTCACTGGGACGCTTTTATAAGGGCGCCCTGTTGCTGCGTGATCACGAAGAGCACCGTTTTCAGCGCCGCATGATGCAGACTGCCTTTAAGAACGACGCCATGAAAGGCTATATCGCCACCATGGCGCCGATGCTGCAGGAAGCGGTTGAGAGCTGGGACGGTCAGGAGAACTTCCACTTCTTCCCGGCGATCAAGCAGGCCCTGCTGGATGTGGCGGCAACCATTTTTGTCGGCCTGGAAAAAGATGATGACCGTGCCGACAAGCTGAATACGGCCTTCACCGATGTGGCCAACGGTTTGATGGGGCTGATCACCAAAGAGATTCCCGGCACCGCCTACGCCAAGGGTAAGAAAGGCGAGCGTTTCCTGCACGAGTTTTTCGGCAGCCTGATTGAAGAGCGCCGCAAGAACGAAGGCATAGATACCTTCAGTTATTTTGCCAAAGAGCTGAACGAAGACGGCGAGTATTTCAGCGATCAGGACATTGTCGCTCATATGAGCTTCCTGTTGTTTGCTGCTCACGACACGACCACCTCGGCGCTCAGCCACCTGCTGTTCCACCTGGGTCAAAACCCGGAATTGCGTCAGCGTCTGCGTGAAGAAGCCCAGGCCATCGGCAAGGACTATCTGGAATACGAAGATCTCGACCGCATGCCGCTGGCGGATGCCGCTGTGCGCGAAGCCCTGCGTCTGCACCCCTCGGTGATGATGATGCAGCGCCGTACCATCAATGACTGCGAGATCGGCGGCTACCATATTCCGGCCAACACCATTCTGTTTATTGCCCCGCAGTATGTGCATCGCATGGGTGAGTACTGGGATGAGCCTGAAAAGTTTGATCCGGACCGCTGGCTGGAGCCGCGCAATGAGCACAAGCGCCATTCCTTTAGCTTTGTTGGTTTTGGTGGCGGCGCCCACAAGTGTATTGGTATGCACTTCGCGCTGATGCAGACCAAGAACTTCCTGCACCAGTTCCTGACCCGCTATGACTTCGAGCTGCCGGCCAATTTCGGTACAGATATGCAGACGGTTCCACTCCCGAAACCGGCTGACGATTTGCCTATGGTGTTAAAGCGCCTGAATGGGTAAACTCCCCTCCGCCAAATAACCCGGCACCTGCCGGGTTATTTGCTATTTTCCCGCATAAAAGACTAAGAAAAGGCTATCTGCGGGTTGGCCTGATTGAGACTCTTCTTGTTTGGATTTTGACATGCTTGAATCCCATAGGGCGCGCGCCGTATTGGCCGTGCTGACGCTATCTGCCTGTCCGCTGTCTTTTGCGAATGTTGTAGGCGAGCCCACCGTAAACATGCCGATTGAATTCCATCTGGATCGTGACGCCCGTGTCGATGCACGCTTTCATCCGGACGCGCGTATCATGCTGGCATCCACCGATGGCATGTCCCCGTTGCTTGCCCCCATGCTGGCCCTCTACAGCCAACTGCTTTCTCTGGATGGCAATGGCAGTGGCGGCATTGCCCTGAAACGCCTTGAAGCACGGTTGGGCAGTCAGGCCGCCGACAAAACCGGTCTGCTGGATATCAACGATGTGTTGGCAGCGGATCTGGAGTCGGTGGAGGTGCTTGCGGTTGGCTCGGCTCAGCTTAAAGGGCTGGGCGTTGCCGCCGGGGATGTGGATAAGCTGCCTGCGCTTGGCTCGCTGACAGATAAGGTCAAAAGCACCATGATGGAGCTGCCGCAGGGGCTGGCCAGTTTCACATCGCCGGTCGCGCTGGCGGTCTGGGGTGAAGAGGCAGGCAAACCAAAACTTGTTACACTGGTTATCCGCGCAAACTGACATTTCGTTTAACAACGCAACTAATAAGCCAAGGGGGCACCATGTCGCTATCGCCAACGACGCCAGTACTGGTCGGTATCGGGGTTATCAACCAGCGTGAAACAGACCTGTCAAAGGCTGACGAGGCTGTTGAACTGATGATCCGGGCGGCCCGCGCCGCCGGTGATGATTGCGGCGCTCCCGAGCTGCTGAAGGCGGTCCAGTGCATAAGCGTGCCCAAGGGTGTGTGGAGCTACCAGAACCCGGCCAAGGCCATTGGCGAGGCCGTGGGCTCCCCCGAGGCGACCACGGTGCTGGCGGAAATCGGCATCCTGCAGCAGAGCCTGTTTGCCGATGCCTGTCGCCGGATCGATAGCGGCGAAATTGAGGTGGCGCTGGTTGCCGGTGGTGAAGCCAAATTCCGTGCCCTGCAGGCGACCATTCAGGGGCTTGAAGCGCCCGAGAGTGCACAGAGCGAAGCGCCTGATGTGCATCTGGAGCCAGAGCAGGAAATCTGGTCCGAGGTGGAATCTGAAGCCGGCCTCGGCATGCCGGTCGGCTTTTATGCCCTGATGGAAAGCGCCTTGCGCCAGGCGCAGGGTGAATCTCTCGATGCGCACCGCGATCGCGTTGCCGCCCTCTACGAAGGCATGGCGGAGGTGGCCAAAGACAATCCGCACGCCTGGAATCGCGATGGCATGAAGGCCGAGCAGATCCGCAATGCCTCACCCAAAAACAAGATGCTGGCCTTCCCCTATACCAAGTACCACAACAGTCAGTGGAACGTGGATCAGGCCGGCGCGCTGCTGTTCTGCTCGGTGGCCAAGGCCGAAGAACTGGGTATTCCCCGCGACAAGTGGGTTTTCCCCCAGGCCAGTACCGAAAGTAATTTCATGGTGAATACGTCCCAGCGGGTTGATCTGGCCGGCTGCCCCGGCGCCCGACTGGCGGGTAAAAAAGCGCTGGAGCTGGCGGACATGACCGTCGACGATATCGACCTGCTGGAGCTCTACAGCTGCTTCCCCTCGGCGGTGCAGATTTACGCGCGGGAGATCGGTATTTCGCTGGATCAGCAGATCACCGTTACCGGCGGGATGACCTTCGGTGGTGGCCCGCTCAATAACTATGTATTGCAGTCCACTGCACGCATGGCCGAGTTACTGCGTCAGCAGCCGGGTAAGCGCGGTTACGTCACCTCGGTTAGCGGTATGCTGACCAAGCAGGGCTTTGGTGTGTGGTCGACCGAGCCCAATCCCAACGGCTTTGGTTTTGCGGACCTGACGGAAGAGGCTCGCGCCGAGGCGCCGCCGCTGGAATTGGTGAAAGTCGACAGCGGTGAAGGGCGCATTGTCGGTTGCACCGTGCTGTTTCAGGGCGACAATCCCTGGCGCGCGGTGGTGGTAGTGACCCTGCCGAACGGCAAGCGCACCATTGCCTACAATGAAAACCCGGACTTGATGGCGGCTGCCATGGAAGAAGAGTTTGTGGGGCGCACGGCCCAGCTGAAAGACGGAGTGTTTACGCTCTAACAAATCGAGCAGCGGGAAGGTAATCCCTTCCCGCCGATTTCTCAACGCTGGTGGTATTCCACACAGCTCTTCACTTCATTCGCAGAGCCCAGAATCACCGGCACCCGCTGGTGAATTTTCTCAGGCTGAATATCCAGAATCTTGCCGCTGTCGGTCCACGCTTCACCGCCCGCCTGTTCCACCAATAAGCCCATTGGATTGGCTTCGTACATCAGTCGCAGCTTGCCGGCCTGATCGGGTTTGCGTGCATCCCAGGGGTAGGTGAAGAGGCCGCCGCGACACAGAATGCGGTGAACATCTGCGACCATGGCCGCCACCCAGCGCATATTGAAATTCTTGCCGCGCGGGCCGTCACTGCCTTTAAGCAGGTCGTCAATGTAATTGCGCATCGGCTCTGCCCAGAAGCGGTGGTTGGACATGTTGATGGCAAATTCTTTGGTGTCCGGGGCAAGTTCAACCCGCTCAACGGTCTGCAGCCAGGCGCTCTGCTCGGGGTCGAAGGTGAACATGGTGACGCCGTTGCCGGTGGAAAAGACCAGCATCATCGATGGGCCGTAGAGCACATAACCGGCCGCTTTCTGGGCGCGACCGGGCTGCAGGAATTCAGCTTCGGTCACGGCCGCACCGCGCTCGGCGCTTTCCAGTACGGAAAAAATGGTGCCGACCATGCTGTTGATATCGATATTGGACGAACCGTCGAGGGGGTCGTAGGTTACGAGGTAGCGGCCGTCCAGATTGGCGCCGACCACGTCATCTTCTTCTTCAGAGGCGATGCCGCGCACGTCGGGGCAGGCCTTTAAGGCCTCCTTGAGCATGTCGTTGGCGATGACGTCCAGCTTCTTCTGGGTTTCACCCTGCACGTTGTCAGCGCCGGCACTGCCGAGAATGCCCGCCAGTTCACCGCGTTGCAGCTGGTTATTGATGGCTTCGCAGCAGCTGGCCAGGCGAAGGATCACCTCGGCCAGGGGGGCGTCGGTAGCGCTATCGTCGAGGAACGCGTCCAGCGTTTTCATGCGGTGTCCTGTGGCTGTGTTGGGGAGGCGCGCATTATGCCATCAGCGGCCTGGGGTCTCCAGTTGGGGCGGGCGCCGGCGGAAATTAAAAAAAGGTAACAAGTGTGTAAAATTTTGAAGGGCTGTAATAGAGTTCAGCTAAAGAGCATAACCATAACTGTCCAACGAGGTGTCATGTGAAGGATTTCAACAACAAGGTCGCGGTCATTACCGGTGGTGCCAGCGGTGTCGGTCGCGCGCTGGGTGAGGCGCTGGCGGCAGAAGGGGCGAAAATCGTTCTTGCCGATGTCGATACCAAGGCGCTGGATGTGGCGGTTGCTGCCCTCAAGGAGCGCGGTACGGAGGCGCTGGGTGTCAGGGCTGATGTGAGCAAGCAGGAAGACCTCGATGCGCTGGCAGATAAAGCCTTTGCTGAATTCGGTGCGGTGCATCTGATGTTTGCCAATGCGGGTATCGGCGCGGGTGAGGCCGGCGATATGTGGGACTACAACCTCAATGACTGGAAGTGGGCCTTCTCGGTTAATGTCTGGGGCGTGATTCACTCGATCAAGGCCTTTATGCCGAGGCTGGTCGAACAAAACGAAGAGGCACATTTTATCGTCACCGGTTCGGGCAATGGGGCCTTCCTGATGCTGCCCGATGCGCCAATTTACACCACCACCAAAGCCTCAGTGATGGCGATTACCGAAACCCTGTATTACCAGATGCTGGCCAAGCAGTCGCCAGTGAAAATCAATGCGCTGTTCCCTGGCCCCCATGTGGTGGATACCGGTCTGTTCAACTCCGAACGGGTGCGGCCTGAAGACCTGCCCGGCAGCGGCGTCAAAGCCTCCGGCATCAGCTCGGTCGACGATATGAAGAAGATGATGGAGCAGTTTGGCATGGAGCTGGAGACCACCTCGCCCCACGAAGTCGCTGATTATGCACTCAAGGCGCTGAAAGAAGACAAGTTCTGGATTCGCCCCAGCACCGAAAAATCGGATACGGCCCTGCGCGAGCGTATCGAGGGTATAATCAATCAGGTTAACCCTGTACCCCCTAACGTTTTGTAATTGGAGCGCAATGACGACCGTTACTGCCATCAAATCGGCGGATGAGAGCAATCTCAGCCGCCGCGAGCAGCGCAAAATGGAAGTGCGCGGCCGTATTAACGAGGCTGCGCTGGCGCTGTTCAGCGCCAAGGGCGTTGAGTTGACCACCGTTGAGGAAATCTGTGAATCGGCGGAGGTGGCCCGCAAAACCTTCTACAACTACTACAGCTCGAAGCAGGATCTGATTCGCGAACTCAGCGATTCCATGCTCTACGACGAAACCTCAAATGTGATTGAGCTGGCGCTGGAGAAATACGACTCGACCCGCGAGCGGGTCGAATATATCTATGGCGTGATGATAGACAACCTGCAGCGTTATGAAGAGCTGGAACGCTGCCTGGTGCATCAGGCGCTGCTGGATCTGTCCAGCGAGAACAGCCAGATCGGCCAGCGCCTCGGCGATCTGAATGCGGCCTTCAGTGAGTTGGTCCGCGACGGCTTGCGGCTCGGCGATGTGTCCGAAAGCTATAGCGCAGAGTTTATCGGTGAAATGATCGTCGGTCTGATCAACGCCACCATTATCAACTGGGTTCATGACCCCAGCTATCCGGTATTTGACCGCATCGAAGACGTTAAACGCCTGACTCTTGAGAGCTTTCTCAAGCACTGATTCAGTTAAGGTTCAGTTGAGCGAGCGCAGCATGTGACCAAGCCTTATGAGGGTAGGTCACATGAAAAAGCTATTTCTGGTCGGGGCGCAGGGCCTCCTGTTCACTTCACTTGCTCTGGCTGAGCACTATCCGTCGTCGTCACTGAACTTCCATATCGACGTCGGACAGGCCCGGCAGGACATCAATCCGGACGACTTTCCCCCGGGCACCGATATCGATGACGAAGATATTGCCTTTCGCGCCGGCATCGGTCTGCGAACCGGCCTGCTGGGGGGGAATATTTCCTACATCAATTTCGGACAATCCGCCGTTGCCACGCCAACCGCCTCCGCGGAAGCGGATACTTACGGCGTAGGCTTTGATCTGCAGTTGGACCTGCCGCTCAGCGAGTACAGCAGCTTTTTTGTAAAGGGCGGCATTCTCAGTTGGGAGCAGGTGACGGATGAGCACCAGGCCGGTACCAATTTTGTCACTCGCTATTACGAGGAGGGCACTGACCCGTACTGGGGGGTCGGTTTTCGTTTCAGCGGTGCACCGGGCATGAATATCAAGATCGAATACGACCGTTTTGAGTTCAAGGATAACGGCTCTGATGTGGTGGCCGACTATGACCTGGTGACTGTTGGTCTGGAATTTTTCATGTAGACTGAAAATCATTGCAGACATGACAGGGAGGTCAGTTTGAAAGTGCTAATTCTGTTTTTTTTCTTATCGTTTTGCGGCCTGGTTCAGGCCGCTGACTGGTCTGATTGTCGTCGTACTAAGCTGGAAGCCATCAGCCTGGAGCAGGCGCTGCGCAAGGGTTATCTGTTGCGTCAGTATGCCAGTCGCAGTGCGATGCGGGCGCGGCTGCGCGATCGCGAGCGCTGGCTTTGGCGCAATTGCCGTCACTACAGCAGCGAACTGCGTGAATTGTCCGCCAGGCACTGACTGGCTATTGGTGACGAATTGCTTATACTCATTTTTAGGTTTGTAGCAGGGTATAAGGCGGGTGCCATGCTATTGCGTTGTAAAATCAATAACGATAGGTAAGCGCACTGCATGTTGAAATACGCAGCCCGATCAGATGTCGGTTGTTCTCGCAGCAACAATGAAGA
>JBFHCW010000047.1:0-12615 GCA_041585035.1 Litorivivens sp. | reverse complement strand
CAGCAATGCCATCGGCAACGGCGGCCCCGAGGGCGGCTTCGCGCCCTACCTGACAGTGCGCGGCGTCGCCAGCGACCCCAAAGCCCTGCTGAAAGTGCCTGACAGTATTACCAACGAGCAGGCGGCGCTGGTGGAACCCCTATCTGTCGCGCTGCACGGCTGCCATAAAGGGCAGGCCAAAGCCGGTGACAAAGCGGTGGTATTTGGCGCCGGGCCGATCGGGCTCAGCGTTGTAGTCGCGCTTCGCCATCTCGGCATCACCGATATTGTGGTGACAGACTTGTCCGACTTCCGGCTCGGCATCGCGCGGCAACTGGGCGCCACCACCGTGAATGCGGCCTCCGGGGAACTTGCCGGCGTGTTGACCGAACAGCACGGCAGCGCAGAACTCATGGGCATGCCCCTGCCCGCCACCGACCTCTACCTGGAAACCACCGGCGCGCGATCGGCCTTCGAGCAGATTGTGAGCCTCGGCAAAACCGGCGCCCGCGTTGTGGTGCTCGGCCTGCATAAAGAACCGGTGCCCATGGATCTGGTAAACCTGCTGATGCGCGAGCTGGTGATCACCGGCTCGATGGCCTACGACAACGAGTTCGACGAGGTGTTGACCATGCTCACCAGCGCTAGGGTGGACGTCTCACCCCTGGTCAGCCATCAGTTTCCCTTATCCCGGTTCGGTGATGCGCTGACGCAAGCGCGACAAACCGACCAATCCGCCAAGGTGCTCGTAGACTGTCAACAATAGAGGCAACAGAATGAAATTCTGGCAACCGATTACCTGGGCCGAAACGGACCAGCTGATTGAAATAGCCCGCTTCGCAGAAGAGGTCGGTTTCCACGGCGTAATGAGCGGCGACCACGCGCTCTACCCCGGCACCATGGAGGCTGGCTACCCCTATTCCGACAACGGCTATCCGCCACAAACCGAAGAATCAGAATACCCGGATCAATGGGCGCTGTTCGGCGCCCTGGCCGCTGCCACCAGCCGGCTGCACTTTACCTGCGGCGTCTTTGTGCTGCCACTGCGCAACCCCATTGAAGTGGCCAAGGCCTGTGCCACGCTGGACATTCTCAGCAAGGGCCGCTTTGCGCTGGGGGCCGGAGCCGGCTGGATGCGCGAGGAGTTTGATATCTATGGTGTGGATTTTAAAACCCGCGGCAAGCGCCTCGACGAATGTCTGGAGGCTTTGCAATTACTCTGGAGGCCAGAGCTTGTTGAATATCACGGCCAGCACATCGACTTTCCGCCGATTAGACTGGTACCCGCTCCGCAAAACGACATACCCATTTACATAGGCGGCACCAATAAACTCGCGCTCAAACGTGCTGCCCGATTTGGAAGTGGCTGGATAGGCGCGGGTAATCACCCCGACGAAGTACCGGAGCTGATGCACGAAATAAAGACCTTGCGCAAAGAAGCCGGGCGCGACCACCTGCCCTTTGACACGCTGGTGGGCTTGACGGTTAAACCGGAGCTATCGGTCTTTCAGTCGCTACAGGACAGCGGTATGACGTCGGGCCTGAATATGCCCTTTGATTACGCGCTGGGAAAAGGATCCAGCCTGGATGAGAAAAAACGGTTGATGGAGCGCTTTGCGAGGGATGTGATCCAGCACTTTACCTAGCGGTCAGGATTGCTGCGAAGAGCGCTCCTGCGTCAGATAGGTCTGCTCCGTGTCGAGCATGCGTTCTGCTGTGTTCAATAAGGCGGCGCGTGACATCGGCGACAGATTACGGACGACCGACAGCAGCTCCACATCGGAACTGTCCAGATCTTCCTCCAGCCGCTCTGAAGGCCCCAGGCCGGTGACCAGCCATGACAGGTTAACCGACAGTACATCGGCCAGCTGGGCGAGAAATACGGTTCCCGACAGGTCCGTAGATTCCAGCCAGACCGTCAGCTTTTCGGGGTCTTGCCGGACTGCGCTTGCCAGATCGCGGGTGGAAATAAGCTGCCGCTTTTGGGCATTTCGCACACGCTGTGGCAGGGTGGTCAGCGCCGTTGTTACATTGCTCATTGCCCATTCTCCTCTCTCTGCCACACGTTTCGGATACTGCAGAGGCGCTCTGCTGGTTCGTTACCGAGGGCTGCCAGCCCCTCACTAGGACTCACTAAGCCGTATTTGTGCAATGATTGTGCTCCGGAAACGCAGGTAGCCATATACGTAGTTTCCGCGGCCAGCCCCATGGCGCGCGCCTGACGCAGCCATTCGCGGGAATTGTCCGGCCCGTGCCCCCGGCGCACAGGCTTGGCCGCTGTATTGATTTGCGGCCAGCGATGCTTGAAAGTCACGGCAGTCAGACGGAAACTCGAGCCAGTGACGGTAACGCCCGGGGCCACAGGGATAAGGTGGGTGACGGTGCACGCAGAACAACTCGAAATTGCCGGCTTCCTGGCGCAACATCCACCCTTCAATGAATTGCCGGAAACGGCCCTGCATGAAATTGCCCGGCAGGTTGAAATCAGCTATTACCGTGCGGGGCGCGATATTCTGCAATTCCGCGAGCCCATTCAGGATCTCTACGTGGTTCGCAGCGGTGTTGTTGAAACCTTCCGCCGCACGGGCGAGCTGTACAACCGCCTGGGCGAAGGGGGGATTTTCGGGCAACTGAGCCTGATGATGAACCGTCGCGTACGCTTCCCCGTGAAGGCCCTGGAAGACACCCTGCTGTATTGCATTCCGGTAACCCTGTTCAACGAACTCTGTGATCGCTTCGATACTTTTGCCGATTATTTCGAGGCGGAAGATGATGCGTTGTTGCGCAACGCCATTTCAACCCAGGCAGAAAGCAATGATCTGACCACGGTAAAAGTCAAAGAGCTGATCACCCGCGAACTGGTCACCTGTACTTCTGCCACGGCGATTCACGACGCCGCGCGGCAAATGACTGAACAGGGTGTTTCCTTACTGTTGATTACGGACCCGGACAAGCCTGCTGCCACCGCCGACGATAGCCCGCCTATTGTCGGCATTCTTACCGACCGGGACATGCGCTCACGGGTTATGGCGCAGGGAATCAGTTACAACACAGCCGTCAGCGAAGTGATGACTGAAGACCTGCTCACGCTCGAAGACAACGCCTATGTATTTGAAGCCATGTTGTCGATGCTGCGCTTCAATGTGCATCACCTGCCCGTCATGCATCGGCGCCGCTGTATCGGCGTCATCTCCCTGTCGGATATCCTTCGCCACGAATCGCAGAGCAGCATTCTGCTGGCCCGGGGTATTTTTGCGCAGCAGAGCATTGAGGGGCTGACGTTTTACGCACAACAGTTGCCGGCGGCCTTTGTGCGCATGGTGAATGAAGACGCCAACTCCCACATGATTGGCAGCGCCATGTCGGTGATCGGGCGCAGCTTCAAACAGCGGCTACTGGAACTGGCGGAAGAGAAGCTGGGGCCGCCGCCAGTGCCCTACAGTTTTCTGGCACTGGGTTCCATGGCGCGCAACGAGCAGCTGATCGTGACCGACCAGGACAATGCCATTATCCTGCACAACGATTTTCAGGAAGATCGGCACGGCCGCTATTTTGAAGAGCTCGCTCGCTTAGTCAGTGATGGCCTCGCCGAATGCGGCTACCCCTACTGCAGCGGCAACATCATGGCAACTAACTCGGCTTACCGGGTAAGCCTGGATGAATGGAAGCGACAGTTCAGCGACTGGATTGAAAAACCCCAGCCCAAAGCCCTGCTGAACAGCTGTATTTTCTTCGACCTCGACAGCGTCTGGGGCGAGAACACGCTGGCGGAGGAGCTGCGCCAGTTTATTGCTGACAAGGCACCCAAACACCGCGCGTTTCTCGCCAGCATGGCGCGCAATGCGCTGAACCGCACACCACCGCTGGGCTTTTTCAAGGAGTTTGTCCTGGAGCAGGACGGCAAGCAGTAAAATTCAATCAACCTGAAAAGGCGCGGCACCGCACCTCTGACCGACGCCATCCGGGTTCATGCCCTGGCGGTGGGTTCCAAGGCGCAGAATTCCTTTGATCGCATAGAAGACATCAAGCAGGCGGGGGTGCTTCCCCCCGGCAAAGCGCAGGACCTGAGTGACGCTCTGGAATATCTCTCCATTGTCAGAGCGCGACACCAGGCGCTGGCAATTCAGGCAGGCGAAGAACCCGACAACAATATCCAGCCCGATATGCTCTCCAGTTTTGAACGGCGCAATCTCAAGGAGGCGTTCAGAGTGCTCCACAACGCACAGAATTTTCTGAAATTCAGCTACAAAGCCAACGTGCGGATATAGTCTGGCAATGGCGACAGAGAAAGGCCTGCCTGCAGACTGGAACAAACGGTTTAAGCAACTGCAGCAAAGCTGTCGCAATGAAATTCTGCGCGCCTATTACCAGCAAGGCATGGTGCATGCCGACACACCCATTGAGAACGTACCCCTGGTCGCCCTCGACTTTGAAACCACCGGCCTGGACAGCGGACAAGATGATATTGTCAGCATCGGGCTGGTGCCCCTCAGTTATGAGCGCATCCGCTGTTCACAAGCCCGACATTGGATTGTAAAACCGTCGCGCCCTCTGGCCGAACAGTCGGTGGTAATTCATCAAATCACCCACTCCGACATTCTCAATGCCCCAGACCTAAGCGAGGTTCTCGATGACGTGCTCAGCGCGCTGGCGGGCAAAGTGGCCGTAGTTCACTACCGCAACATTGAGCGCGAGTTTCTGTTTCAGGCGCTTATGAAACGGCTAGGCGAAGGCATCCAGTTCCCGGTGATTGATACCATGGCGCTGGAGCAACACATACTGAGCGGAAAGCGCGGTCTGTTAGCTAAGCTGCTAAATCAGGCGCTTCCTTCGCTGCGCTTACCGGAGTGCCGGCAGCGCTATGGCCTGCCGGCCTATCAGCTACACCACGCTACGATAGATGCACTCGCCACCGCTGAATTGTTGCAGGCGCAACTGGCGCATCACTACGCGCCAGACGTGCCTGTCGGTCAGTTGTGGTGCTAGCACCCTCGCAAGCAACATCGAGAATCGTTGCCGACAACGCGACGCAATGATTGCTGATTACTGCCGCGACGTCATCGGCTCCGTGCGAAAGCCCAGTATCAAGCTGAAACACATCAGTATCAGCACGAAGGTAAAGGGCAACCCGGTTGATATAGCTCCCGCCTGCAGTGCCTCTATGGCCTCAGTGCCACCAATCCAAAGCAGCGCTGCGGCGATCAGGCCTTCAATGCTAGCCCAGAAAATACGCTGCGGAACCGGCGCATCAATTTTGCCGCCAGCGGTAATGCTGTCGATGACCAACGAGCCGGAGTCCGACGACGTTATAAAAAACACCAGAATCAGAACCACCGCGATACTCGACAGCAGCGTACTCATAGGCAGCTCGTCAAACATCTGGAACATGGCGAGAGGGACATCGGTCAGCCCGTCTTTGCCCAGGGCACCCACGCCACTGATCACCTGATCAATGGCAATACCACCGTAGATCGACATCCACAGGACAGTCACCAGTGTCGGTACCACCAGCACCGCGAGCAGAAATTCTCTGACCGTACGCCCCGACGAGACCCGTGCGATGAACATGCCGACGAAGGGTGACCACGAAATCCACCAGGCCCAGTAGAACACCGTCCAGCCCTGCAACCAGGCTTCATCTTCGCGCCCGTGGGGGTTGCTCAAGGGAATGATGTGCTGAACATAACCGCCTATCGTGGTACCGAGATTGCCCAGCGCTACCGAGAAACCCACGAGACCGACAAAGGCCAGCAACACAAAGGCGATGAACATGTTCACGTTACTGAGCACCTTGACGTCGCCTTCAAGCCCTCTCACAACCGAGACAATTGCCAGCAGGGTTACGCCGACAACGACCAGAATCTGCGACCCCAGGCCACCTTCGCTGCCAAAGACATGGTTGATGCCGGAGGCGGCTTGTTGCGCGCCCAGCCCCAGAGATGTTGCCAAACCAAACAGCGTAGCGAGCACCGCAAGAATATCGATCAGATGCCCGGCCCAGCCCCAGGTATGGTCACCCAGAAGCGGGTAGAAGATGGAGCGGATGGAAAGCGGCAGCCCCTTGTTGTAAGTGAAAAAGGCCAGCGACAAGGCCACGACAGCGTAAATCGCCCAGGCATGCAGGCCCCAGTGATACATCGTTGCGCCCATCGCAAGACTCGCCGCGTCGGGGGTATTGGCTTCAACGCCCAGCGGGGTTTCGTACCACCCGGTAAAATAGGCCACTGGCTCGGCAACCCCCCAGAACATCAGGCCAATCCCCATGCCCGCTGCAAACAGCATCGCCAGCCAGGATATCCGTGAGTGCTCCGGTTTTGCTTCGGCGCCGCCAAGACGAATCTTGCCGTAGGGCGAAAAGATCAACGCCAGACAAAACACCACAAACAGGTTGGCCGACCACACAAAAAAGGAATCAAACGCTCCAATGATGTCCCACTTGAGGCCGTCCAGCGCGGCTTTTGCAGTGGCCGGGTCAGTTACGAGTGCCGCTATCAGAAAGAGCAGAATCAACCCGGCACTGATGCCAAATACCGGATTGTGAATATCGAAACCCCATTTCTGTATATTGTCCTGACCAACGGTATAGTCGGTATTTTCTATACTGTACTTATCGTCTTCATATGACATGGTTACCTCGATCTATTTCAGCGACTTCAATAGTTGATTTCACAAGACGCAATTGCGTCTAGAAATAGAAATCAAAGGAGAAGTAAATTGCGTCAAAATCGCCCTCGCCCACATCACCATTGCGATTGATAAAACCGTCCTGCGAAAGATACTCAACATAGAGCCAACCCGGGCCGTAGTTGTAACTTACCCCTGGAGACACGGCGACAATGTCGCGCGAGTCATTGCCTTTGGTATCGGTGCTGGCGCCGGTCGATTCAAGATAAAACAGCCATTTATCCACCTTGTAATCGACATGCAGCGCGTGACGCTGATTCTCGACCTTCACATTCGGGCACGCCGTTGCGGCAATACAGGCGTCGAGATCTGTGAAGTCACGCATCACATCAATAAAACGATACTTGAAGGTAAAGCTGTCTTTGGAATAGATGTAGTGCAGATCCACGGCGCGGTGTTGGCCATCGTCCGGGATTCTGCCGCCGGCGGCAGCGTTGGTGAGGTCTTCCAGTTTACCCTGCTGAAAGGACGCACCAAGGGTATGCCCGTCACCAAACGGGTAGTCGGCATTCAGCACCAGCGTTTCACCCTTGCGGTAGGTTGTCGAGCTGCCCCAGTGGCCATTATCGTCGACAGTATCAGTACTGGTCTTACCCCAGTCGTCCTGAGTGTAGTAGGCCGCGTCGTAATGGATGCCGCTGTGCTGTCCTGTCAGCTTGATACCGACGTCCATCTGATCGCCGTAGCCGCCCTGCAGCATATCACCGGGCCAGAAATTGCTGGTTTTCCAGCCGAAAGGAACCTGGCTTTTGCCGAGTTTTATCTGATTGTTTTCGTCCAGCTGATAACTGATCCAGGCCTTGTGCAGGGTAAAGTTATCGCCGCTGTTGTTATTGGCTTTATCGGTGAACGAACCCGTCCCGATGCGCATCTCTGCACTAAAGCCCCAGGGGCCGTGGCTGTCATCATCACTGGCATAAAGAATTAACGCCGGATCGGCAAATTCGCCATCAGCATCATTGGAATCATTTGTGACAACATTCTGGTAGACCCACCATATTCCTGCGCTGAGCTCCGCTCCTGCGAAACTGACTCAAGAAGCCATTGAAGCGAAACAGCCTAACGCAAGTCCACGTAGCAACCTTGTCCGGATTGTCGATGTCATACACAGCCCCCTTTATTATGATTCGTGGAGCGACGCATTGTTTGTCGCTTGTCGCTCCAATCGATGCACAACTAGGGTACTAGAGCTGCCAGAGAACACAAGGAAGCCATATGACGAGGTCTGCTCTACTCAGAAGCAACGCGCATCCGTATTGCCGGTAGCAGACAGATGGCGATGAGCAGCGCGACAATAAAGACGATAAAGGCAATCTGGTAACTGCCGGTAACATCGTAGATTCGCCCCGCCAGGGGCGGCGCAACAACGGTCATCGGCATCAACACCGGATTCATCATCCCCATCACGCGCCCATAGTCGTTGGCGCCGAACAGCCGGGCAAGCAATGCGCCCCATACCGGCAGCATGCCGCCGGCGGCCAGCCCGATGCAAACACTGCCACCAAGCAGTGCGGGAAAACTGCCGTCGAGAAATAAGGACAAGCCGGCAGCGATCAACGCCGCCGCAACGCCCAGCCCCGCGCGCAGATCCACGTAGTCGGCAACCAAGCCGAAGATGACTTTGCCGAGCATTCCGAATAAGGCAAGCACGGAAATCAGCATGGCGCCACGCTCTTTGCTGATCCCGGTATCAAGCGCGAATGGCACCAGATTGCTGAGTAAGGCCGAGTAGGTGGCGAACAGGACACTGATAACACCTGCCACCAACCAGAAATTGCGATTTTTCAGCACGGCCGACGTAGAGAACACGGTTTGTCCGCGCTCCGACGCTTCCGCGTCTGTTTCGCCATAGGCGCGCAAACCCCGGTCCCCGGGACGGTTAACAACCAGCAGCATCGCTGGCAAGGTCAGCGACAGCAGGATCAGCGCCAGCCAGCGATAAGAGACCCGCCACTCGAAAGCATCGATCAACCATTCAACCAGCGGCGGAAACAGAAACCCGCCCACCGACGTACCCATCGCCGCAATCCCCATGGCCAGCCCCAGCTTGGTACGAAACCAACGCGCCAGCAGCGTCGAGGCTGCCAACGGCCCCATCAGCAGGGACGCGAAGGCCATAAATAAAGCGTAGACCACCGGTAGCTGCCAGATGGCTGTCGCGAATGACAATGCCATAAAGCCCAGCGGCAGCGCCAGAGAGCCGACAAGCATGAAAGCCCTGAGTGAATAGCGATCCAGCGCACGGCCCAGAAATGGCGAGATCACCGCGCTAACCAGCGGCATAACCGTGACCCCAAGCATCATGGCCATGCGGCTGGCCTGAAATTCGCTTTCGAAGGGCAGCACGATAACGCTGTAGGAATACATGATCGCGCCGGCGCCGACCATCTGCGCGAGAAAAGCAACGCCTACCAGCCACCAACCGTAGAACACGGGATTCTTCATTCGAACGGCCCTCTTCAATTGCTTTTATTTTGCTTTGGCTCTAGCAGATTACTCGCCGCTGGCTATGCCAGGTGACAGCGTCCCAAAAAACCGGACAGCCCTGTCATTAAAGATAGTACAGGCTCCATGCGCGGTGCACTGCCGCGGATTTTAGCTAGACGACGGCAACCACCCTGCCCATGGTTTTACTGGCGGCCATGTCCGCCATTGCGCGGGGGATTTCTTCAAAACTGATAGTCTTGCCGACAACTGCCTTGATCGCGCCGTCCCGATAAAGCTTTATCAGTGAGGACTGTATATCTTCGCCGAGCGAGCGTGGCGGAAAATTCCAGCCCATCGCGTTTTTAAGCCCCTTGATCATCGAGTCGTCCATATAAGACAGCATGACACCCAACATCGAACAGTTCCCCAGCGCCAGTTTGCGCGGCACCAAAAAGGGTTCATCGGCTACCGACTTGTTAGACGCAAAACCCATCATGGCATAGCGGCCATTGTAGGCCAGCGCATTTACTGACTTTTCCATAACGGCTTCACCAACGTTATCAAACACCACATCCACACCGCTGCCATCCGTTATTTGCAGGGCCAACTCACAAAAATCGGTCTCTTTATAATTTACCGCGTAATCAGCGCCCAACTCGAGGCAGAACTGCAGCTTTTCTTCGCTGCCCACACTGGCAATCACGGTGGCGCCGGCGTGCTTGGCTAACTGAATAGCGGCACTACCGGAACCCCCGGCCGCAGCGTGTATCAAGACGGTTTCGCCTTCTTGCAAACGCGCCCGGTCATACAGCCCCAGCCAGGCGAGATGGAAGGGAAAGAACAGCGCGGCCGCATCGGGCATGGGCAGGTCCTGCGGGACTTCGAAGGCAGATAGCGCAGGGCATGTAACGAACTCGGCAAAGCCACCATGGGCGCCATCGGCGACAGCTGCAACGCGTTTTCCCAGCCAGGCCTCTGCACCTTCGCCAACGGCCACCACCTTACCCATAGCCTCCATGCCCGGTGCATAGGGAAATTCAGGACGGACCATCATATTCCCGCCGTTGATACGCTCCAGGTCATTGAGATTCAGCGGGATACCCTCAGCTTGAACCAGCAGTTGACCTGGCCCCGGCTCGGGTGTGTCGATGTGTTCCAGTTGCAGAACCTCAAGCGGCTCGCCGTACTGATGCACGCGCCAAGCGCGCATTTTGTTTGGGGCTGTCATTGTTATTCTCCTGCCTATCCCCGGTAAAGCGTGGGTCGAGCAGCTCAACCGACGTTCCCACGCACTAGCATTCTGGCCACACCGATCATACGCGAGGATGGAAATGGATCACATCATCGACAAGTCGCTTATTTTCAAATCGCCAACTCGATTTTCTTTACTGCGCTCGCGGCGTCGCTACACCAACAGTGAGACTGGGGTAGGTTACGTAACTAACGTCAACACAGCTAAATACCCGTACAAGAAAGGCCTGATTAATCGCTGCAACAACTAGGCATCACTACCTTAACCCGGTGTTTGGCCACTAGCCAGCTATGCGAACAGCCAGCACATGACAAGGGGCATGGTGCAGAACTCTATCGGCCGTAGAACCCAGCAATAAGCGTATACCGCGCCGGCCATGGGTGCCTAATACAATAAGGTCCGCGCCATCGTCTTTTGCCTTACTGACAATTTCATCTGCCGCATAGCCAAACCGGATATCAATCGAACCGCGCGTAATGTCATAGGGTTCAACCAGTTTATCGAGCTCATTAAACAATACTTTTTTTACCTCTTCCTGATTATGCAAATCACGGTCGACAGGGCTGACATAATAAGGAGCATCGCCGTAATAAGTCAGCGCATGCGCCACATGAACAACGCTAATTTCCGCGTGATAGATCGATGCCAGATCAGCGCCGGCAGCAATAATCTGGTCGGCTTCGTCAGATAAATCCACCGCCACAAGAACGTTTGAAAACATAGTCATACCTTACCTCCCGACACCGCTATGATGGTCGTGTGCAAGGTCGGATGGACCGCCAAAGCACGCGAGACGAAGCAGCTTCGCTTAGCGCGGCCCAACACTGACATCGCCTCGCGTTCGCTGGACCTGACCTCAATCTCCAACTCGCAATGAAGATCAAAGGCTGTAAATAGAATCGTGGAGCCGTCACGGTCCAAGACGCCTGTAGCCCGACAATCTATATGCTGCCAGGCAAGACCCGCACTTGAGGCAATCGCGCGGAAGGTGAGGATGAAGCAGTCGGCCAGAGCCGCCAATAACAATTCCTCGGGCGACCAGATATCGCCCGTTCCGCCAAAGGTCTTTGGTGGCGCAACCGCCAGTGAGGGTTTGCCCTCCGAGCGGGTGTCAACAGAGCCATCAACAATGGCAGAGGCGGTGACTACGTAGTCATGCGGAAACTGGGTCATATCAATACTCGATGCCAATATTCTCGAATAAGGGGACAGCTGCGTTTTTGCTCTTTCGCGAGCCTATCCGGCGCGTTCCGGAGCCGACGTTTGCGGCCGCCTTGAAATCAACCTACAGCACCTGTGACCGCCTCACCTTGATCAGGATCAAACTCTACGCTGGAAAGGGCCGATTCACTTTTTTAACAACTATTATCTTTAGCCCCGCAATACTTTTGGATAACTGCAATAAAACAACAACCTACAGTGAAACCCTCGAAAGTAGTGACAACACCGACCCAAGGAAATGCCGACTATTGCGGTAAATATGTATGGCTTTCGATTTCAGCCTGGCCTATAGATAAAAGTCTGATTCATTCAGTGACGTTCTGGAGCGCACCCTGGAGGGTGAGCCGATGAAACCAGACCTCAAGGTCATGGCAAAAGAGCACACCGAAGTCTGCGCTCGCCAGCAGTTTGCGGACTGCCGCAATTGCAGGTTGGGCGCACTTTGCCTGCCTATCGCGCTGGCCGCCGCCGATGTCGAGCGGCTGAACAATATCGTTGAACGCAAACTACCTCTTCAACGCGGCGACCACCTCTATCGCGAAGACGATACCTTCCGTTCGGTCTACGCCGTTCACAGCGGTACGGTCAAAACTTACCATATCACCGACGATGGTCAGGAACAGGTTACCGGGTTCTTCTTTCCGGGCGAAATTGTCGGGATGGGAGGGATCGGTTGCGGCCGTTTTGGCAGCTCCGCAAAAGCACTGGAAACCACCAGCATTTGCGAAATCCCGTTCGCTTCTCTGGGTGAGCTGAGCATGCAATTGCCCAGCCTGCAGAAACACTTTTTCCAATTGATGAGCCAGGAAATAGTAGAAGACGAGAAGCTGATAACTCTACTCAGTAAAAGCAGTGCAGAACAGCGAATCGCCGCCCTGCTATTAAGTATTTCCGTGCGCAATGCGCGTCGAAATCTTTCCAGCACACGCTTCAGATTACCCATGTCACGCACAGATATTGCCAACTACCTCGGCCTCACTATTGAAACTGTCAGCCGCCTGTTTACCCGGTTTGCGCGCAATGGACTAGTGACCAGCAACAACAAGGAAATT
>JBFHCW010000046.1:0-12720 GCA_041585035.1 Litorivivens sp. | reverse complement strand
TGTTCACAGCAAGCCCCCGCTGGGTGGCAGCAAAACGGACTGTTCGTCCTGTGCTCATATCCACAATTGTCTGCCCCGTTCGTTGGTTGGCAGCAACCTGTTGTCGGTTTTTGAGGACGTTGTGGAATCCAGTCAGATTATTGAGCGGGGCAGGCCACTGTTTATGGCGGGCGACGCCTTTTCTCAATTGCATATCATCAAATCGGGGACCTTCAAGGCGGTTACCGGCGACACGACGCCGGGCTTGCTGGGCTTCAATTTCCCCACCAATGTCGTAGGTCTTGACTCGGTTAGCACGGGCATTCATACCCACAGCCTGATCGCTCTGGAGCGCGCAGTGGTCTGCAATCTCAACTACCTTGAATTGCTGGAGCAGTTTCGACGCTTCCCGGAGGTCGAAGTGAACTTCATCAATGCAATGAGCGCCCAGTTCGATGAGAGTCTGTCGCTCTTTATGGTGATCCGGTGCGGTACCGTACTACAGCGGGTGGCGACCTTTATGCTCTATGTAGCCGAGCAGTACGGCCGTCGCAACCTGGCGTCGGCCGATATCGTTCTGCCCATGGGGCGAACGGATATCAGCAAGTTTCTTGGGATATCTGCCGAGTCGCTTAGTCGAACCCTTACCCATTTAACCAAGACAGGGATTCTGCGGGTCTTTAACCGTCGGATTACGCTGCTCGATCGCAAAGTGCTGGCCGGCGTGGCCCTCGGCTATGAGTCGTGATCGCAACGAGGGAATGGCTATCAGACAACTCCTCGGTCACTGGGTGCCGAGAAGCGCAACCAAAAGGATGTTTCCCATGCGGATGAGAGTGAGAGCAGCTTTCGGTGCGCCCCGAAGAGCGCTGAGACTGCGCGTACGGTGTTTTGAACAGGGTTAAGGCGCTACCGGTGTAAGGTTGCAAGTGTGACAATTTGCGCGGTGATTGATTACAATCGCCGCTCATTTCCCGTAGCCTTGTTCGTATGAGTAATCCACCTGAAGACCTTGAATCGAGTGCCGATTCAAAAGCCGCTACCGGATCAGAAAAACCGTTTAAACGCCTGAAAACCGGCACCTTGGCGCGTCGCTGGCAGTTGTCGCGCGCGAGTATGCAGTACGGGCGCCGCGCTGTGGGCAGTGCGCTGCGCTCGCGCCTGGGCGGCAGCGATGAGCGTCAGCAGGCTGACCGGCAGGCCAACATCGACGCCTTTGTTCAGGAGTTGGGCAAGCTCAAAGGCAGTATCGTCAAGATCGGTCAGATCATGGCGACCTATGGCGACTACCTGATGCCGCCGGAGGTCGTTACCGCGCTGCACCGGCTGGAAGACAATACGCCGCCCATGCATTGGTCCGCCATTCACAAGCAGTTACAACGTGAGCTCGGTGATGAGCGATTGGCCGATCTGGAGATTGAGCCAGCCGCCGTGGCGGCGGCCTCGTTGGGGCAGGTGCATCGGGCGCGTATCATCAGCACCGGCGAATCAGTTTGCCTGAAAATTCAGTACCCCGGCGTCGATAAAACCATAGATGCAGATTTCAACGATCTGATTCGCCTGTTCAAGGTGTCGCGCATTCTTGAGTCCACCCGCAGTGTCGACGATTGGTTCAGCGATATTCGCAATCTGTTGCATCGCGAAGTGGATTACACCAACGAACGGGCCGAACTGGAGTTTGCCCGTGACCAGCTTCAAGACGATACGCGCTTTGTTGTGCCTCAGGTTTACCCGGCGTTTTGTACGCAGCGTGTGTTGTGCATGTCCTGGGAAGAGGGCGTGTCCATCAATCACCCGGAGGTTGCGGGTTTGCCGCAGGCCACACGGAATGAATTGGGAGAGGCCATTCTCGATCTGTTTCTGACCGAGCTGTATGACTGGCAGCGCATGCAGACCGACCCCAACTTTGGAAACTACCGGGTGCGGGTGACCGGCGAACGGGCGCGTCTGGTGCTGCTCGACTTTGGGGCGATTCGTCCCTTGCCCGATGAGTTTTCAGCCGATTTTCAACGCATGATCAGAGCCGCTTACTTCAGCGACAAAGCGGATTTCCTCGACGCGTCAATCACACTGGGCTTTATGAAATCGCATTACCCCGAGACGGTGCTTGAAGACTTTGCCGAAATCGGGATGGATATCCTGGAGCCGCTGCGGCCCAAGTCTGCCGACATTCCCGATAGCGCCCTGAGCGATGGTCTCTATGACTGGTATCAAAGCCAACTGCCCAAGCGCATTGCCAAGCGGGCGCTGGCGGCTTCCATTAGTAAATACTTTGCTCTGCCGCCAAAAGAGTTTCTGTATGTGATGCGAAAATTGATGGGTGTGTACGCGCTGGTTTCAGCCTTGCGGGCCCGGTTTTTTGCAGACCACCTGCTCGCCCCGAGATTGTCCGGCGAGGGTCGGGCGGAGCGGTTATAAGCCAAGGCTCAAAGACGACCGGAGTCGTGCTAGAGTGTGTTCAAATAACACGATAAGCACGCGCGAGGTACGCAGTGGCAGTCAAGGAAATGCAGAACTGGTGGGATCAGTTACAGGCTGAGGCCGACCGGCAGTCAGATAAAACGGAAATTAACGGCCAGCGCCTGATAAGTATTGCCGCAACGGCGGCGCTGGATCGGGTAGCGCGCACCGGCCTGGGGGCAATGGTCTGCTCAGCGCTGGCGCCGATGCTGCTAGGCCGGGGTAAACTGGAGCGAGAAGCAGAAAAGCTGCGTTTTTACGCCCGCTTTGCCGATAACGCCAATCTCGATGAGATCTTTGTAGAGCCTCCTCCGGTGTCGGTGGTTGAGGAGGCGCCGTCGCCGCTGTCCCTGCATCGCCGCTTTGCGCCGAAAGGCGTCAACTGTCGTTACCTCAGTTTTAGCTCGCCGTTTACGCCGCTTAATCCAGCGCTGACAGATGACTATCTGGCCAACGAGCGCAACCGAACAGCGCGGGCGCTGCATTTTTATCACGACAAACCGCGCGCAACGCTGCTCTATATCCACGGTCAGTCGCTCGACAATTACCGGATCAATAGCGCCTGGTTTTCACTGGCCGAGATCTACGACCAGGGCTACGACGTGCTGATGATGACGCTGCCGCACCATGGCCAGCGCGCTGAATCCTCGCATCCGATCAGTGGTATTGGCTTTTACACCAACGGGCTGGCGGGCACCAACGAAGCCATGCTGCAATCCATTTCCGATGCGCGGGTGTGGTTGAACTACCTGTTTGATCGAGGCGCGCCGCAAGTGGGTGTGTCCGGGGTTTCACTGGGCGGCTACCTGTCGGCCCTGCTTGCCTGTGTCGACGATCGCCTATCCTTTGCCATCCCCAATTCGCCGGTGGTGGCGCCGGTGGATATGGCACTGCAATGGCAGCCGGTGGCGCCGGTTTCCAAGCTGATGTTTGCGATGAGTGATCTGACCATGGCGGAATTGCGCCACTGCATGGCCCTGCACAGTCCGCTTACCTATCAGCCGCGCATTGCCAACGACCGACTGTTTATCATCAGCGGCGCCGGTGACCGTTTTACTTCGCCGCGCTTTGTGCGACTGCTGCACGAGCACTGGCAGGGTAGTCGTATTCACTGGTTTCCGGGGAATCACCTGCTCCACCTGGAGCAGGGGCACTACTTGCGGGATATGCACAACTTTATTGATCGCAGTTTTGGGATGGAAACATGAGCCAGGGTAAGGTATCCGCGGTCGTAAACAGTCTGCTGTCGCTGGAGACAGACGATACCCCCATGCATATTGGCATGTTGTTTCGTTTTGCCCTGCCCAAGGGGAGCGGCCGCTCCTTTGTGGCGGAAATGGCGGCCGCTTTTCGTCAGCAGGCCAACCTGAGCGCTCCCTGGCACTGGCGCCTTAAAGGTCGCTTTGGTCTCAAGCCTCAATGGCAGGAATGTCACCAGGTGGATCTCGATCATCACTTTCGCCAGTTGGGCTTGCCGGCACCGGGCGGCGAGCGGGAATTGGGTGTGCTGGTGTCGCGCCTGCACAGTCAGTTGCTCGATCCACGGCGCCCGCCCTGGGAATGTTATTTGATCGAGGGGCTGGAAGAAGAGCGTTTTGCCCTGTATTTCAAAGTGCATCGCGCCCTGGTGGATGTGGCCGGTGGTGCAGAAGTGCTTTACGCCTTTCTGGCCACTAAGGCATCAGAGGACAGCATCACCGCGCCCTGGTGTTGTGCCATTGACAGTGATTTAACGCCTAAATCTGGACAGCCCTTGCCCGGCCCCCTGACCGCCGCAGGCAACCTCGGCCGGGCCGTCAGCCGCCTGGTCGGGGCAGGCCTGCGTCGCCAGAGCGAACTGGCGGTGCCCTATAAGGCCCCGCGCACCGCTCTCAACGGGCCGGTCAATCGCCAACGCCGTTTTGCCACCCAGCACTATGCAGCAAGTCGCTTGAGGGCTGTTGCTGAGGCGCTGGGTGAATCCGATACCACAGTGATTCTGCTTTACCTCTGCGGCAGTGCGCTGCGTCGTTTTCTGAAGGAGTACAATGCTCTGCCCGAGGAGCCCTTGATTGCGGCCGTGCCCCAGAGTCAGATGCATCTCGCAGATTTCAGTCTGGCTTTTGTTGCGCTGGGCAGTGACGAGGCCGATCCGCTGGCCCGCTTTGAGGCCGTGCAGCGCTCCTATGCCGCGGCAATGAAGCATCTGGAGGCGGTGGCTCCTGAGTTACGTATGGCCTACAGCCTTGCCGCCAGTGCCCCCTTTATTGCCGGCCAGATCAGCGGTGCCCAGCCCTGGATGCCGGCTATGTTCAACCTGAGTTTCGTCAACCTGCCGGGGCCGGGCGAAGAGCGTTATCTGGGCGGTGCGAAGCTGGAATCCCTTGCCAACCTGTCGCTGTTGATGCCCGGCTCGGCGCTGGCGATCAGTTGTGTGCCCTGCGGCAAGGGCGTGAATATCGGCCTCACCGGTGCCCGCGATACGCTGCCCCATTTGCAGCGCATTGCGGTATATATGGGGCAGGCATTGGAATCGCTGGAATCTCAGCTACAAAACAGCAGTAAGGAGGCATCGTGAACCCGCTGGCAAAACGTGTGCTCGATCAGGGGCTGGCCGCCAATCAGCGTCTGGCGCAGGCCGCCGGGAATGGTTTTGACTGGCTGTTTCGGCGCAACAATCTGGTGAAGTCAGGACATACCTGGTTTGAGTTGGTCTATGACGGCGACCCGATGGCGGTGCGCTACTACGAGTTGCCGGACGAGGATGAAATCGAGCTCAACAACGGTGACAGCCTGCCCATCGAGCGGCACCAGCACCGGCGGCCACTGGTGCTGGTGCCGCCGCTGGGTGTGACCACCGAAACTTTCGACCTTCTGCCTCAGCGCAGTCTGGTCAAATATATGGCCGCCCGCGGTTTCAAAACCTATTTGATTGATTGGGGCAAGCCGAAGAAGCAGCACGCGCACCTGGGTATGCAGGACTACGCGGACGTGATGATGAGTCAGGCCCTGGCCGAAGTGCGGCGCCATTCCGGTAGCGAAGAGGTCTCGCTGATGGGCTGGTGTATGGGGGGGCTAATCAGCCTGCTGTATATGGGCATCACCGAAGACCCAAAGGTCAAAAACCTGATCACCGTTGCCAGCCCGATTGATCTGCGCGGCGGCGGCTTGGCGACGGGTGTGGCGCAGGCCCTGAACGTGCCCGCGCAACTGATTCGCCGCTATACCGATTTTCGCCTGCACCTGCTCGACCCCTCGGCCCTGTCGGCGCCGCCCTGGCTGACAACACTGGCCTTCAAGCTGACCGACCCGCTGAGTAGCGTAACCACCTATTGGGACCTGGTTACCCGCCTGTGGGACCGCGAATTTGTCGAGTCCTATTCGACCACCTCCGACTATCTGAACAATATGCTGCTCTATCCGGGGGGTGTGGTGCAGGACATGGCGGTCAAAGTGGCGGTGGACAACAAACTGGCCAGCGGCGAGATCGATATTGGCGACAAGCTGGCGCGACTCGATCGCATCCAGTGCTCCATGTTGGTATTTGCAGGCGAAACCGACACGCTGGTGCCGCCGTCAATTGCCGAGCGCATCATGGATATTGTCGCCAGCAACGATAAAGCCTTTTACGTGGTGCCCGGCGGTCATATGGGGGTAATACTCGGCAGTCGCGCCCAGGACGCGGTGTGGTCCGAAGCGGCCGACTGGCTGATTCAACGTGACAAGGCGCGGCCCCGGAAAAAAAACGCCGCGCCGCGCGGCGACAAAACCAAAAAGGTGGCGCCCCCCAAAAAACAGCGGGCGCGCAAGGTTAAAAACATTCAGAAAAGCGAATAAGCATGTCTCAAACCGACATTACGACCGGATCCGTCAGTCTGGGCGGCCTGCAATTCAGCTACCGGGAGGCGGGCACGGGCCCCCTGGTGCTGTGCCTGCACGGCTTTCCCGACACCGCCCACAGTTTTGATGAGTTGCTGCCGGTGCTGGCACAGGCGGGTTATCGGGCCGTGGCGCCTTTTATGCGCGGTTACCATCCCACTGGCGTACCGCCCGACGGCGACTATGCCATTACCACCCTGGCGCGGGATGCGCTGGCGTTGATCGAGGCTCTCGGTGAGACGGATGCCGTTCTGATAGGTCACGACTGGGGCGGCTTTGCGGCCTATACGGCGGCCAATATGGCGCCAGAGAAAGTGCGCAAGCTGGTTGTGATTGCGGTACCGCACATGGGCGCTACGCGGCAATCTCTGGCGCAGCTGCGTCGATCCTGGTACGTCTGGCTGTTCCAGTTGCCCTGGTTGCCTGAGCGTCTGGTCAAGCGGGGCGATTTCGCCTTTATTGATCGCCTGTATCGAAGCTGGTCGCCGAACTGGGATGAGGCCGAGTTCAGGCTGGGCCCGGTGAAAGCGGCCTTGGCGGCGCCGGGCGGACTGCGGGCGGCCCTCGGCTACTACAGACGGATGATTCGGGGTGCCAGCCGCGACGTATATGATGCCCTGTCAAAAACCACCACTGTGCCCGCGCTTTGGTTTGTGGGCGAAGCCGATGGCAGTATCGGCCCGGAGGTTTTTGCCGATACGGCACGGGCCTGCAGCGGCCCCTTCGAACTGGTGAGTCTGCCCGGTGTGGGGCATTTTGTGCACCGCGAGGCACCGCAGGTTTTTCAGCCGAAGGTGCTGGCTTTTCTCTCGGAAGCCGAGCCTGCACAGTAAAACCTGCATAAACGCCGACATACAATGAAAAAGGTAAACGCATGACTACGGAACAGAACTGGGATCACAGCGTCGACGTACTGGTTGTCGGCAGCGGCAATGGCGCGCTGACGGCCGCCTTGGGCTGTTATGAAATGGGCACCCGCGATGTTCTGGTGATCGAAAAGTCAGATCTGGTCGGCGGTACCAGCGCCAGTTCCGGCGGCGGTGTGTGGATTCCCTGCAACCGCTACGCCAAAGAAGCCGGCGCGCAGGATTCCTTTGAAGACGCCAAGAAATACCTGCTCAACACCACGCCCAAGGGTGATGTGCCCGAAGAGATGGTTGATGCCTATCTGAACAACGGCCCGAAAATGGTCGACTTCATGCATGAGCGCACCCATATGCGCTATGAGTCTCTGGAGCACTATCCGGATTACTATACCAACGTGGAAGGCTCCCGCACCGGCCACCGCAGTATGGAGCCGGCGCGTTTTGATTCCTCACTGCTGGGTGAGGATGTGAAAAAGCTGCGGCCCACCCACCATATGATGCGTCTGTTCAATCGCATCTATTTCACCCAGGTGGAAGCCGCCCTGCTGACCGTGCAGGGGCCGGGCTGGATAAAGCTGACCATGAAGCTGCTTGCCAGCTATTTTCTGGATATTCCCTGGCTCCTCCGAGGTCAGGGGCGCAGTCGTAAGATCTGTACCGGTGCGGCGGGCGTCGCCCGGCTGTGGTATTCGCTGAAAGAGCGTGACATTCCGCTGTGGACTGAAACGGCCATGGAGTCGCTGATCGACGAGGACGGCAAGGTCATCGGCGCCATCATCACCAAAAATGGCCAGAAGATGCGGGTACAGGCGCGCAAGGGTGTAGTGCTGGCCGCGGGTGGATTTGAAAAAAATCAGGCCATGCGCGAGCAGTATCTGCCGGCACCCACCGATACCGACTGGAGCGGCGGGGTTGCGACCAACACCGGCGATGCGATTAATGAAGGTTTGCGGCTTGGCGCGGCGACCCGACTGATGGACGGGGCCTGGTGGTGCACCACCATTTCTGTGCCCGGCGAGCCTGCGCCCCGGCTGAGCGTGATGGAAAAATCCTATCCCGGATCCTGCATCGTCAATATGCGCGGCCAGCGTTTTGCCAATGAGTCCCAGAACTATATGGCTTTCCAGAAAGACCTGTACAAGGTGCATACCGAAGAAGCACCCTGCTCGCCCATGTACCAGGTCTTCGACGCCCGTTTCCGCCGGGACTACATCGTCGGGCCATTGATGACCGCTTCGCTCAAGCCGGACTGGACCATTCCCAAAGAATGGTTTGAGACCAAGCTGGTGGGTAAGGCCAACACGGTTCGCGAGCTGGCGGAGCAGCTGGGTATCGACCCGGACAATCTGGAACAGACTGTGGCGAACATGAACCGCTACGCCAAAGACGGCAAGGATCCGGAATTCCAGCGCGGTGATTCGGCCTATGACCGCTACTACGGTGACCCGCGCTTTGAGCCCAACCCCTGCCTGGGCGCCATCGACGAGGCACCGTTTTACGCGATCCGCCTGGACGCCGGTGATTTCGGCACCCAGGGTGGTCTGGCGACGAACCCGGACGCTCAGGTGACCCGGGAAGACGGCAGCGTGATCGAAGGGCTATACGCGGTGGGCAACTGCTCGGCGGCGGTACTGCCCACCTATCCCGGTCCCGGTTCGACACTTGGCCCGGCCATGACCTTTGCCTATCAGGCGGCCAAGCACATCACCGGCTACCGTGATTAATCCTTGGAGCTTTGCACCCTAAAGGTGCAAAGCTCGCTGTTCGCTTGTTTTTCTGCCTCATACCGATGCGCTCGGCTAAGTGCTTGCGTTAGTTGGCTTTAATAATTATTAACTTTTGGTAGTTATCGCCAAATCCAGCCAGCAGAATCCGTCAAATCAGCTAAACTACTCACTTCCAACAGTCTGTAACGTTTCGGCCGTAGCCTTGAGGGGCCGGCAGTGAGTTGTACCGGTTACAGTCGATGTAAGGGATAACAGAACAGGACGGTACCACCCCCCATGAAACAGCTTGGCATTATTGATTCAGCCTTTGTAAACTTGGAGCACCCACTGACACCCCAGCATATTGGTGGTCTTGGGATCTATGATCAATCGACGGCGCCCGAGGGTAAAGTGCGCTTCAAGGGCGTGATTGCAAACTTTGAGCAGCGTCTGATGAAACAGCCCATCTTTCGTTCGCGGCTGGTGCGCACTCCCGGCAATCTGGACCGACCCTATTGGGTTCAGGACGCCAACTTTGATGTGGAATTCCATATCCGTCATATCGCCCTGCCCAAGCCGGGTGACTGGCGCCAGCTCTGCATTCTGGTTTCGCGCCTCCATGCCCGGCCGCTGGATATGACGCGCCCGCTGTGGGAGGCCTATATCATTGAAGGCCTGGATAATATTGTCGATGTGCCCAAGGGCGCCTTTGCCATCTATACCAAGATGCACCACTCGCTGGTCGACGGCGCTGGCGGTGCCTCGTTTATGTCCGCGATTCACGATCTGGAGGCCGATCCCAAGCCCGACACCAGCCGCACGACCATCATGGTGGATACGCCGCCGAGCGCGGGTTATCTGGCCGCCGCGACCACTGTGAACCAGGTGAAGAACTCCTTCAAAATGGCCAAGGGTGCGGTCGGCCTCGCAAAGGATCTCGGTAAATTTGCGCTCGGTGTGGCGCGCAAGGAAATCCCCTTGCCGTCAATCAATGCGCCAAAGACCCGCTTCAATAATCCGGTGGGTCCTTACCGGGCTTTTGATGCCGCCGAGTTCCCACTGGAGGACATCAAGGCCATCAAGAACGCGGTGGGCTGCAAGATCAATGACGTCGTACTGGCCGTCGTGGCCGGTGGCATGCGCGGCTACCTGGAAAGTGTTGGTGAACTGCCGGAAGAGAGTCTGGCGGTATCGGTGCCGCTGAATATGCGCACCCGGCGTGGCGTGACCGACGACAACAACCAGATCGGGTCGGTATTCCTCGATGTGCACACCAATATCAAGGATCCGATTGAGCGCATCAAGGCGATCATGAAGAGTGCGGACGAAGCGAAAACCTACGGTGAAGCCTCGCCCCTGGTCGACGTGCTGAAAGTGACGGGCATGTTCTCGCCGGCTCTGACCAAGCCGCTGATCAATATGTATATCGATAATCAGCTGTGCAAGCACGTGCCGGCGAATATCTCGGGCGTGGTGTCCAACGTCGCCGGGCCTCCCTTCCCGCTGTATACAGCCGGTGCGAAGATGGTGCGCTACTACGGTATGGGCCTGCTGACGCCGGGTATGGGCATGTTCAACCTCGCCTTCAGCTCCAACGGTCTGCTGACGGTGTCGGTATTGGCTGACCGCGATACCATGAATGATCCTTCGGTCTATGTCGATTTTCTCTACGAGACCTTCGAGGAAATGAAGGAAGCTGCCAGCAAGCTGGCGGCGGGCGAAAAGGCCAAGCCGGACAACGTGAAGCCTCTGGTGCAAGCCAAGCCGGCCCCGAAGAAGCGTGTCGCCGCCAGCGGCAAGAAAAAAGTCGCCGGTGCCAAGGTAACCAAACCTGCGCCGAAAGCACCGCCGCGCAAGGCCAAGGCCGTAAAAAGCGCGGCCAGCAAGCGCAAACAGGCGAGTGCCTCAGAGCTGGATACGGCTCGCTCGGTGGCTACCGAGGTGAAGTCGGCGACCGAAAAAACGGCCAGCAAGACGAGAACCAAGCCGGCGCCCAAAGCCCCCGTGCAAAAGGCCAAGTCAAACGGCCAATCAGTAAATTCGATCTTCGCCACGGATGAAGATAATCGCAAGGAAAACGCACTGCACTGAGCGGCCTGCGAAACCTTGTTGAAAGCTGAAAAGCCCGGTTGTGGAAACGCAATCGGGCTTTTTTCTGGCCGTAAAAAGCCGGCTCAGCTAATCCGGATGTAGCCCATCAAGCCCGTCTTCATATGTTCGATAACATGACAGTGGTACATCCAGCTGCCGGGGTTGTCTGCGACAAAGGCAATTCTGGCGCGCTCGTTTTTCTCCAGCAAAATCGTGTCCGTGAAAAACGGCGTGATGGTTTTCCGGTCCGAGCTGAGGACTTTGAAGATCAGGCCGTGCAGGTGAATCGGGTGGCCGTGCGGTGTGGCGTTGTGCAACTCGAAGATATAGCTCTTGCCCAGTGACAGTTCGGCCAGCGGTTCCGGCAGGTTGGCGCTGTGCATGCCGGCCCAGGCGCGCCGGTTGATGGTCCAGAATTCATGATGGGTGTGACCGTCCTTGGAGACGGGCGTCATTGCCCCTGCCCATTCAAAGACAAAACGGTGGGTTTCGGCTTGTGACAGGTCGGGCTCAGATACCGGGTTAGCCGGCAGTGTCGGAATCGGAGGTGGGTTGCCACTGCGCAGTGGCGCGGTGGTGCGCAGGCTGCAGACCTTTTGCAGAAAGCGGCCTTTCCTGTCGTAGATGGGAATTTCCACGCCGGCCTCAGTCGGGGTGTGCAAGCCCAGGTCGAGGCGCATGCCGACGCCGAGATCGTGGACGTCCAGTGCCTGCGGCGGCACAGGCATGGCATCAATGGAGACGACGCGGGCGGGGGTGTCGCCGAGGCTGATGGCGAACTGACGGCTGTTATCCATATTCAACAGACGAAGACGCACCGTGGCATTGGCGGGCACGGCAATCTCGGGGAGCTGCGCGCCATTGACGGTGGCGATATTGCCCAGCGTGCCGGCGCGGGCCGCGTGGCGCGGTTCGGACAACGGCATAAAGCTGCCGTCGCTGTTCAATCGCCAGTCTTTGAAGCCCACAATCACATCGGCATCGAAGGCGGGCTTGTGCCTTTCTTCGACAATCAGGGCGCCGACCATCCCCCGGCCCAGTTGTTCGATGCTGTGCATGTGAGGGTGGTACCAGAAGGTACCGGCGTCGGGACAGGTGAATTCATAGTCAAAGGTCGCGCCGGGTTTGACCGGTGGCTGGGTGAGGTAGGGTACCCCGTCCATGGCATTGTTCAGCCGGATGCCGTGCCAGTGAATTGTGGTTTCCTGGGACAGTTTGTTCACGAAGTGAATCCGCAGGGTTTCGCCCTGACGGGTGCGGATTACCGGCGCCGGAAACTGGCCGTTAAAGGTCAGCAGCGGGCTGGTGGTGTCCGGCAGTACCGGCAGCGACTGTTCTTCAGCGGTGAGAATGTAGTCGTACTGCGGTTGCCGCGACAGACTCAGGCTGAGCTGGGGGCTGGCGGTCAGAGCCGCAGCCTGCAGGGAGTGTTGCAGAAATCGACGTCGTTTCATGAACTCACTTTCATATGGTTGTCCCAGCGCAGCTCGGCGACCCGGCCGGTCAGGCTGAGGCCCTGTTGATCAAACTGTACCAGTTGACCGCGGCCGTTGCTGGTGATGAAGGCGCCTGCGTTTGAATCGTAGGCGGCGCCGGCAACGTCACTGAGTGGTTCCAGTTGTTGAAACTCGCCGTTGCGCCAGAGGCTGATGCAGCCGCCGCGGGGTGACGTGGCGATCACCGCGTCACCGGCGCAGGCCACGCTGGCAATGTAGTTGTGATGCCGGCGCCAGATCGGGTCGGTTGCGGTCAGGGCCTGC